>JAIOSZ010000159.1 GCA_021107335.1 Desulfuromonadaceae bacterium
CTTCCATACTATCGTAGGCGCTCAGCACGCTGCCGGCGGCAAACATCTCCCGGCCAAAACTGTGGATATCAAGCTGCGCCAGTTCGCCCAGCCAGACGGCCAATTCCCTGTCTATATCGGTAGTGGTTGGCGACTTGAGCAGTACCGTATCGGACAACAGCCCGGCCAGCAAAAGACCGGCGCAGGTTTTTTCAGGCTGCAAACCGGCCTGACGATAGAGACAGGCGACCAGCGAACAGGTACTACCCAAAGGCTGGTTAATGAACCGAATCGGTCGCTCGGTGTGAAAGTTTCCCAGACGGTGATGATCGATGACCTCGAGAATTTCCACTCTGTCGGCTCCAGGAACCGCCTGGGACAGTTCATTGTGATCCACAAGAATCAACTTAAGCGGCGTCTCCACCAGCAGATCGCTCTTGGTGGCCACTGCAGTAACTCGACCAGCACTATCGAGTACCAGCACCCCAGGACAACCGCCATACAGCAATTTCAGGCGTAAATCTTCGCGGCAATCCAGTAGGCCAACCGTGGGACAATTGCGTTCCATTAGACAATGAACCGGCGTCGACAGCCGTGCTCGCCAGGCAGCGGTGGCGGTATCGAAGCTGGTACTGAGTACGGTTAACTGCCGCTCACGGGCAGCAGCCAGCAGCTCTGGGGACATTGTCCCACCGCCGGTAACCACCAGCACCCGCACTCCAAGATTCACAGCGTGGGCCTGAATTTCCTGCCGATCGCCGGTCACCACTAGCAGGCGGCGCGGATCGCAGTGTGCTAGCCGGTCGGCAAAGGATTCAAAGGCCATGGCGCCGACCCAAAGCTCGAGTTCCTGTAACTCCTGTTCGTCGACGGCGTACAGTGCCTTGGCCTGCAGACACTCCTGCAAAGCGGCCAGCGAGGTCAACACCCGCCTGGAGCCTTCATCCGCCGGCAGCAAAAACCCTTCGGCGGCTCGCTTAAGCATCATCAGCCCCTGGGGGCGCTGCTCATCGTCGGTCACCGGTAGAAGCCGAACATCATGATGGTGTAGTTGTTCCAAGACAATGGCCAGCGGTGTCTGACCGCCGATGGTAACGGCTGGAGAACGAACCAGGTCCCGCACCCTGGGGGAGACATCGGTAAGCAACAGCGGCACATCGACATCGAGACGATTCAACACAAATTCGGTCTGTCGATTGAGGTTACCGGCTCGAGCGGCCTTGACCCCCGCCAGACCTTGCAGCTGGCGCAAGCGGGCATAGCCAATGGCACTGCAAATAGAGTCAGTGTCCGGATGCTTATGACCGACCACATACACCACAGGTTCGCTCATGATCACGATCCTTCCTTTTGCAAAGTACATCGCACATTGCCAAGCCCGAGGACATCTTCGACCACCACCTGGGCTGGACGCCCCTGCGGATCTAACCAGACATAGATAATACCGTTGTCGGTGTCAAAAATTTCTTTATCAATTTGAACCTTGAGCAGCAACCCCTGCTTAGGAAACTTCGGTCTCCGAGGCCGCTGTTGGTTAGCCAAAACTTCAACCACAATATCACTTGGCCCCTTGCTGGTATAAGTAGGGATGCGATATTTGGCGCCTTCGACCACGGGCCCGAAAACCCCATGACGAAAGTTGTAGAAAGCGGTCAGAATATCATTTGGCGTCGCCTTAGGCATCGGCAGTACCAAATCTTCTTTTTGCCGACCATTTCGATTAACGCGTTGGATAATGCGCTTTTGCTTCTGATCAAACAGAAAACTCTTGAGACGTGAACGCCGTTCGCCTTCCTTGGTTTTGAAGATATTTGAATCATGACGCAGCGAGGTGAGAACACCCTTGTCTTCAAGTTGCATCAACGAGGCGTAGTGCTGGGCACGATCACTGGTGATCCAAGCGGCCACGCCGCGAGTGTTCGCTTCAAGGGTTGCCTGCCAGCGATCCGGCTCCTCTGTAGGCTGTAGGCTCAACTCAGCCTCGGCGATGCGATCAAACCATAAAAATGCAATATCATAACGATACTGTTCGGCAACGGGCGGTGTCGGATTGTTTTTTTGAGCAACAGCAGCTTCGGATGCCCGGCTGGCATCAGAGGCGTAAAAGAAAATAAACAATACTAGCCCAAGTCCGATCAATGGATACTGCAAAGCGGAATTCATAGGAAAAGTCCTCCAATAAAGGCCAGATATCCACCGAGCAGCAGCAGCCCCTTCCAGCGACAGATTTTATAGCGATGTCCCAGCAGAGGTATAAGGCCAACGGAAAACAGGAGCATAATCGGCATTTGCAAGCGCAGCAGGGAAGGATCAACGGCCAGAGGCCGGATCATCGGACAGACGCCAAGGACGAACAGAATATTGAAAATATTACTGCCTAGGACATTGCCGATGCTCAGATCTGTGTGTCCCTTCCAGGCACTAAGGCAGCTAGCGGCCAACTCCGGCAGACTGGTACCGATGGCCACCACACTGATACCAATGACCAGTTCGGAGAGACCAAAGGCCCGGGCCAGGATCACCGCCGAACGAACCATCATTTCCGCACCGATGCCGAGGCCCACCATCCCCACCAGCACTAGGAACGCATCCCGGGGCCGGGAACAACTGGCCATCATGGCTGAACCATGGTCCGCGTCACCTTTGCGACTGCGGGCCGTGCGCAGACAGTAACCGAGAAACACTAGTAACAGAACAAACAATAACGCCCCATCGATGAAACCAAGCTGGCCATCCCAGGCCAGCAGCAGCAGCAAAAACGAAGCACCAATCATAAAAGGAACCTCGCGCTTGAGCAATGAACGGGGCACCATCAGCGGGGCGATCAGAGCAGTAAAACCGAGGATCAAACCGATATTCGCAATATTGGAGCCGACAATGTTGCCAGCGGCAATATCAGATGAGCCTCGAAAAGAGGCCAGCAAAGAGATCATCATTTCCGGCATGCTGGTACCGAGAGCGACCACGGTCATGCCGATTACCAGCGGGCGTATGCCATAAGAAGCAGCCAACCGGGAACTAGAATTAACCATGGTTTCGGCACCAACATAGAGAATCGCCAGGCCAAGCAGAAAAAAGAAAACGGCTATCATTTAACGAAAGTTCTCCTGAAAAGTATCAGCGTTGTTGTTGGAATTAGCCGATGGACGGGCAAAAAGCGATTGACATCCTAGGATTGGAACACTAACATCCATATATTCGATTTCATATGTCATTGTTTGATAAAGGGGAGCATATGCAGGACGATTTTGACAAAACCAAGAGTTTCGAACGAGAAGCGGAAATCCTCAAAGTTCTCGGCCACCCCATTCGGCTTAAAATTGTAGCCGGTCTGCTGTCCGAAGCCTGCAATGTGAAAAAGATCTGGGAATGCCTCGGTCTGCCTCAGGCCACCGTATCCCAACACCTGGCTTTGCTCAAGAACAAAGGCATAATTGAAGGACGGCGCAGCGGCGTAGAAGTTTACTATTCCGTCATATCTGATCAAAGCCGCTGGATCATCGAAGCGTTATTCCAGGCCCCTCCGTCAAAATAATCTATCTAATGTGATCTGCCGGCTTCACTCATCGTGCCGGAGCGGTCGCCACCCCATAGACTACCTCATAACTGGCTGGAATTTTTCCAGCCTGCCCGTAGCGACTTCTGTAGATATTCGTCATCTCCTGAAGCAGGCTACGGGAGGCCAGTCCCCGCGGTGCGTTTGAGCTTGCATTGCCGGCCCCAATACGCTTCAGACTGCGCAGCAGGTCCGTTACTTCCCCATGATATTCGACCAGATCCTGCTGTTGCAGTTCTATGTCTTCAAATCCTGCCGTGGTGAGAGCCTGTTGAACGGTTGCCATATCCGGCAACTCATGCAGGTGCCCTACCTCCCCGCCCCTGATTTGTGCTGCCTGCCGATAGGCGGTCTTAAGTTCCCACAGGGTATTTCGCCCGAACAAAGCAAAAGCAAAAAGGCCACCCTCGCGCAGGGTCCGGGCACTCTCGGAAAACGCCACGGGCAGATCAAGGACCCATTGATAAACAGACGAAGAGCAGACCATATCTAGGCTTTGGTCGGCAAAAGGCAGGGATTCGGCGGCGGCATCGACAGCCAGGGCCTTGGCAATACGGCTGCGGC
>JAIOSZ010000017.1 GCA_021107335.1 Desulfuromonadaceae bacterium
CGATCTCTATTTTGGCCCAGAGGCACCCGCAGGCAAAGAGGCGAACTGGATCCAGACTGTAAAGGGTAAGGGCTGGTTTTGTATCCTGCGCATGTACAGCCCAACTGAGGAGTGGTACGAGTACAAGTGGTTGCCGGGTGAGATTGAACTGGTGAAGTGATTTCAATTTAGGTTATCTGACAAGTGGTTGCAGCGGATGGTGCTGGGGGGAAACTAGGGACACTCCTCAGATTTAGGAGCGCGGAAAAATAGACATTCTCTAATTTTAGTTGTCTCTCCTCTTTCTTGCAGCTATTCTGGCCCTATGCTAAGAATCGCCTGCATAGTCGCTCAGGGATATCCGTATCACGTAACCCATCGTGGTAACAATCAATCGGCGACTTTTTTCGATGATGAGGATCGCTAAGCCTATTTGAAACTGCAGCACAAATACTCGACACAGCACTCCCTACAAATACGGGATTATTGTGTGATGGACAAACTTGTCCATCTGCTAAGAGGGGATTTTGGGTCAGGCCGACGCAATTGACATTCTCAAATATACAGCTTTGATTCCGATGATGCGATGGCGGTGATTTTAAAGAATCGCGGGTGAAGTACCTTTAAGATCCCTGAATAAAAAGGGCATGGTTGGCCAACCATGCCTTTTTATTCTTTTTGTATGTAAGGCGATCTGCAGAGTGGTAGGCTGGTGATGCGCTGTTGGTCAATCACGAAACCGCCGGGTCAGCTCGTTATAAAAATCAATGCGCCGATCCCGCAGAAAAGGCCAGATGCGCCGCACCCGCTCGCTGCGTTGCTGGTCGATTTCGACCACCAGTACCTCTTCCTCTTTGGCCCCTGCCTGGGCCAGTATCTCTCCCTGACAGCCAGCCACGAAGCTGTTTCCCCAGAATAGAGCTCCTGGCCCCTTACCTTCCGGGTCTGGTTCCAAACCGACCCGATTGACGCTGACCAGCGGAATGCCGTTGGCGATGGCATGGCCCCGCTGAATGGTCTGCCAGGCGTCGAGCTGGCGGGCCTGCTCATCGGCCTCATCGGCGGGGTCCCAGCCGATGGCGGTGGGGTAAATGAGGACTTCCGCGCCGGCCAGGGCCATGAGGCGGGCCGCTTCGGGGTACCACTGATCCCAGCAGACCAGGACGCCCAGTTTGCCGACGGAGGTGTCGATGGGCTGAAAGCCGAGGTCGCCGGGGGTAAAGTAGAATTTTTCGTAATAACCGGGATCGTCGGGAATGTGCATCTTGCGGTAGCAACCGGCGATGCTGCCGTCTTTTTCCAGCACCACGGCGGTGTTGTGGTAGAGCCCTGGAGCCCGTTTCTCAAAGAGGGAGACGACTAGCACGATACCGAGTTCCGCAGCTATAGCTCCGAACTGTTCGATAGACGGCCCGGGGATGGTTTCGGCGAGGTCGAACAGGTTGCTGTCCTCGATCTGGCAGAAATAGCGACTGGCATGCAGCTCTTGCAAAACCACCAGCCCGGCGCCTTGAGCGGCGGCCTGACGAATGCCGGCGAAGCTGCGGTCGAGGTTTTCCTGGCGGTCGTCGCTGCAGGTCTGTTGCACCAGGCCGACGGTTAAAGAGGTTTGAGCGGTCATGGCAAAACTCCTTGAGGCAGTTGCATGGTCAGGCAATGCAGGGAACCGTGTTGCAAAATCACTGCTGAGCAGTCGATGCCAGTAATCTCGCGACCGGGAAAGGCTTCGCCAACAGTGGCCAGGGCTGCATCGTCCTGCGGATCGTCGTAAGTAGGAACCAGCACCGCACCGTTGATGATTAGAAAATTGGCGTAGGTGGCCGGCAGGCGCTGGCCGTCATCGTCGAAGCGGGCAGCAGGCCAGGGCAGGGGAAGCAGACGATAGGGTAGTCCGGCTTCGCTTCGAAAGGTCGATAGTTCCTCAGCCATACGTTTAAGGGCTGGGTAGTGTTCGTCGGCAGGGTCATGGCAAGCGACGTAGAGGATGGTATCGTTGGGTGCGAAGCGCGCCAGGGTGTCGATATGGGCGTCGGTGTCGTCACCCAGCAAATGGCCGTGATCCAACCAGAGAATCCGCCGACAGCCCAGCGTATCCCGTAGCTCCCCTTCGATCTGCTCCCGATTACGGTAAGGGTTGCGGTTGGGATTGAGCAGGCATTGGCTCGTGGTCAGCAGGGTGCCGTTTCCATCGCTTTCGATACTGCCCCCTTCTAAGACCAGAGAGTGGCCATCGACAGGGGCGGAGAATATGTTTTTCTGCTGTAGATGCGGAGTAACGGCGTTGTCCTGTTCTGCATAAAATTTATTGCCCCAGCCATTGAATGCAAAATCCTGTAGGCGAGGCAATCCATCCGCAAGGACGGTAATTGGCCCGAAATCACGGCACCAGGTGTCGTCAAAAGGGACTTGAACCAGAGTGATAGCGGCCATCGTCGCGCCAAAGTTCTCTAGTTTGACGGCCAGGGGGGCAGGATCCGTGGTGACAATCAATACCTGCTCATAACGGCTTATGGTGGCGGCCAGTTGTAAAAAGACCGGTTCCACCAGGGGCAGTATCGACGCCCAGTCGGTTTTTTCGTGGGGCCAGGCCAACAGGACTCCGTCTTGTGGTTCCCATTCGGCGGGTAGTCTGACATTCATTTTGGTCTTCGTTCAGTTGAGGGGGGGGGCGACAAGGTCAACCGGTTTCAATGAAAGCTCATCCTAAAGAATACCCTCTGAATTTGCAACCGATCCATGCAGGCTCTAGCCCCTTATAATAGACCGAGTTGAAGGTACAGATAATGGGCCATGGCGTAGAGTGCGACACCGCTGGCCAGAGCCATAATGGCATATCGTTGTCTGGCCGACAGTTGCAAGGGCTGCCAGCCGGAGCGCCAGGGAAATTCCCCGATGAACCGGCGTCGAACTTCCAGAGTGGTGAGAAGAAAAGTCAGCCAGGTCGCGGCTAGCAGATAGCCGGCCACGATGTCGCTGAACCAGTGCACGCCTAGATAACAGCGGCTGAGTCCCACCACCAGGGCGAAGAAACTCAAGAGAATAATCATCAACAGCCGTGATTGCCAGTAGCGCAGGGAGCCGAACAGGTAGTAGGCCAACAGGCCGACAAACAGTAGGGAGGAAAAGGCATGGCCACTAGGAAAGCTGGCGCTGGTTGATTGTAACTGTGCAAAGAAAGGCTCTGGCCGCAGACGATGGAAGAGTAGCTTGCCCAGCAGTACCAACAGCTCGCCGCCCCCCATTCCAACCAGCAAAATCGCTGCGGAGAAATCTCGATTATTGAGAACCAGCCAAAGAAGTAACAGTCCGCAGATAATCAATAAGGCCGGAAGGTTAGCCAGGGAGGAGGCCAGCAGCATAAGTCGATCAGCCAGGGGATGATGTAGTTGACCTAAAAGGGTGTAGATTTTCAGGTCCACACTGGATACCAGCTCAAAGGAGTTCAGCAACCCAAAAAACAACCCGGAAAACAGGCTGCTGAAGGCAAATCCGCAGGTCAAATAGAGGCCTGAACCCTTTTTTAAACTGAAGCGGTCGGCGACAAAGGTCCATAGGCGTGGGAACCGTTTCGATAGTGCGGTGATTTCCGGACGGTGGAGGAAAGACTGCCAGGAAACGGTCAGGCGGTGCCACAGAGATTGAGAACGTTTGACTATTCTGGGGAAGAGTTTTTTCCAGAACAGACTGTTGACGATAAATATCACCACCAGGGTGGCAAGTAACAGACTGAATTGGCCGGTTAACAGCTGTACCTTCTGCCAGCTGGCCGCGCCGAGATATCCAAGGCCGGGATAGACAATGCCCCAAAGGATGCAACTTAGCAGCGTGTTGTTAAAAAATGCGCTTGGTCGCATACCTGAGCAGCCTGCTACAAAAGGAATGCTGCCCCGTAGCGGCCCGGCGAAACGACCTAAAAATAAACTTTTACCTCCGTGGCTGACAAAAAAAAGTTCAGCTTTTTTGATCAGGCTGCGACGTTTTCGGAAGAGTTTGCTATGCAGCAGGCGGGTACCGAAGCGGCTTCCTAGAACATAGCTGCCTATGTCGCCAATTAAGGCCCCGGTAAAGGCAGCTATGGCGATAGAGGTCACGTTTCCCTTGCCATGAGCCGCCAGAAAGCCGACCAAAAGAACAAGAGTGCTTCCCGGCACCAATAGTCCTACCAGGACGATCGATTCAAGCAGAGCAATGGTGCCAATAAGCAGATAGTAGAGGCCCCCCCCGGGCAGCAGGGAGACAATGTTTTCTAAAAATAATTGCATAGAGAATTTGGCATCCACCATAAAAGAGAGAAAATTCTGGTTCCTTAAAAATTGTCCAAGCTCTTCTTTAAAGAGCTTGAAACAAGAATGTGTTCGTTGCTGTCGATCAGAATAGGCCGGCTTGCCAATAAGTGTCGAATGGTTACTATTATATTAGGAATTTATCTGACTTCTCAACTGATTCGTTCGTGGTGGTTGTGCAGCAGGCGATGATGATCACCTAACCGCAAAAAGGGGACAACTCGTGAAACAGTATCGGCTCAGTCCAGAAGAACTGACCTGGCGTTGCGATCCGGCTCAATTTGAATTTAAAACAACCGAAAAGCTTTGTTGTCTCGAAGAAACAATTGGACAGGATCGAGCTCTTGCCGCCATCGAATTCGGCTTGAGTATCGAAGCCGATGGTTTTAACGTTTTCATCCTCGGCGAAGCAGGAACCGGACGTTCATCGACCATTAGAAAACTTCTGGAAAAGCGCTCTCTAAAGGAACCGGTGCCGGATGACTGGTGTTATGTCCACAATTTTGGAGATGGCTCCAGGCCCACGCATGTCCGCTTGCCTGCTGGAAAAGGCAAAGATTTCCGAAGGGATGTTGATGCTCTGGTGGTGCAGCTGGCTGCGGCCATACCTAAGCTCTTCGAGAGCAAGGAGTACGAACAGACCAAGAACCAGATTGCTAACGAATCTCAGGAACAGAATAAGAAATTCGTGCAGGAGTTGGAAGAGCAGGTAAACAAGGAGGGCTTTCTTCTGCAACGGACTGTGGGTGGGTTGGTGCTTGTTCCGACCAAGGATAAAGAGCCGATTTCCCAAAAAGATTTTGCCGAGCTTGAAGATGATGAACGTCAGACTATCGAAAAAACAGGTGTGATACTACAGGATCAGCTCAATCAAGTCCTGCGTAAAGTCGTTGAGTTGGAAAAAGAGATGCGTGCCGCCACCTTGAAGATGGAAAAGGATTTGCTCAGCCGAACGCTTTGTCACCTTTACGAGGACCTGGCTGAAAAATATCAAAAATATCCAAAAATTTTGGCGCATTTTGAAAATTGCATAAAAAATATTATAGACCGCGTCGATGAATTCCGACCCGCGCAGGGGGCACAGATGCTTCCCGGGGGTAAAATGGCCCACCAAGAGCCTTCCTTTGATCGGTATCGCATTAACCTGTTTGTCGACAATAGTGACGCCACGGGGGCGCCGGTCGTCTATGAAGCGAATCCTACTTATTTTAATCTTTTTGGGCGCATTGAGCACATTATCACCTCCGGTACGGCGACGACTAACTTCACCATGGTCAAATCTGGTGCGCTGCATCGCGCCAATGGCGGCTACTTGATCCTCGATTGCCGCGAGATGTTGATGAATCTCTTTTCCTACGAGGCCTTGAAACGCAGCTTGCGTAATGGCGAGGTCAAGATAGAAGATATGGCCGAGCAGTACCGTCTCATTGCTACTGTTTCTCTCAAGCCCGAGGCGGTTCCTCTGCGCTGTAAGGTTATTTTGATTGGTGTTCCTTGGCTCTATTATCTCCTCTATCAGCTTGATCCCGATTTCCGTAAATATTTTAAGGTAAAGGCGGATTTCGATCGCATGATGGATAACACCTGGGAAAATGTTCAGCAGTACGCCTTGTTTGTGGCGACCAAATGCAAAGAAGAAAATTTGCTGCCCTTTGCGTCGAGTGGTGTGGCGCGGGTGATAGAGCACGCAGCGCGACTTATCGATGATAAAAATCGTTTATCCTCGCGGTTTATCGATGTGGCGGACCTGATTCGCGAAGCCGCTTTTTTTGCCAAACGTCATGATGTCGCAACGGTAGAGCGGGAGCATGTCGAACTGGCCATCGAGTCTAAAATATATCGTTCCAACAGAGTTGAAGAACGGGTTCAAGAAATGATCGATGATGGCACCCTGCTGATCGATACCGAAGGGGAGGTCGTTGGGCAGCTCAATGGGCTCTCGGTCTATATGCTTGGGGATTACTCCTTTGGCCGGCCGACGCGGATAACAGTGCGTACTTTTATGGGGAAGGGCGGGGTGATTAACATCGAGCGCGAAGCGAAATTATCCGGTCCCATTTATGACAAGGGGTTACTGATTCTAGGTGGATTTATCGGAGATCGCTTCGCTCAGGACAAACCTTTGGCTCTGGCAGCCTCCATTTGCTTTGAGCAGTCCTATGGTGGGGTGGAAGGAGACAGTGCTTCTTCAGCGGAAATCTACGGGTTGCTCTCTGCCCTGTCGGGTCTGCCGCTTAGTCAAGCCATTGCTGTTACCGGATCGGTCAATCAGCGGGGTCAGGTGCAGGCCATCGGCGGAGTTAATGAAAAAATCGAAGGCTTCTATGTTGTCTGCAAAACCAAAGGACTCAATGGCAAGCAGGGGGTAATCATCCCGGCATCTAATGCCAAAAACCTGATGCTGAAACAGGAAGTGGTCGATGCGGTGGCTTCAGAGAAATTCCATGTGTGGGCCGTATCGGATATCGACCAAGGGATTGAATTACTGACCGGAGTTCCTGCAGGGGAGCCCCTAGAGGACGGGACTTGGCCGGAGGGGACGGTGAATTATTTAGTGAACAAGCGCTTGCTGGAGATGGCCGAAGGCATTTTCAAGTTTGGCCGGGAAGAAGGTAAAGAACCCAATGGTTGACGGGGTCGCCAACAGGCAGTCCTACGTTGTTGCGGCGTTTTTTCAGGATCTCAACATACTAGCTAGTGTCCATCTGGAAACTAGCTAGTATGTTGAGATCCTGAAAAATACCAGGCCTTGTAAGGCGAAATCTTTGCTTAGCCATCCCATATGTTTTTGCGAATGCATTAATAGTTGAACAAATAACGGATTATGTCTGGTCAAAGGTCGCTTCGAAATGAAGCGACCTTTTTTTGTTGCGGTAAATCCGATTGAACCAGGTTGGTGATTATTTTTCAGGCGACAGAGTGCCTAAGCGCAGGTGTTTCGTGCACTTATTTTGGGCATAAATTACCCATTGATGTTGTAAGTTGCTGAAATGAAACAATAAAATATTTTGGCATGTGCGATGCAAACTTTCTTGTACAAGATTCAAAATATTGGTCTGCCTCCGGTTACAGTTTCTCTGGCGCAGACAGAGCGCTTGACCGTGGGAGTCAATCGACGAGCTTAACCGAGCGGTGACTGCCGGAGGCCATAACCCCTGAAAGGTAACAAGATGAAAAAAATCGAATGCATTATCAAACCGTTCAAATTGGACGAAGTCAAGGAGGTCTTGTCGAGCCTTGGCATCAATGGGATGACGGTCAGCGAAGTTCGTGGATTCGGTCGACAAAAAGGCCACGCCGAACTTTATCGTGGTGCCGAGTACCAGATTGACTTTATCCCCAAGATCAAGATTGAGTTGGTGATCCCTGCGGCCCGTGTCGCTGAAGTGATCGAGGCGATCCGCCAGGAGGCCGCCACAGGGACCATCGGTGATGGCAAAATTTTTGTTTATGAGGTCGAGCAAGCGGTGCGCATACGTACCGGCGAGACAGGCCCAGAAGCTCTCTAGTTTGATCCCTGGAACGTAACAAGGAGGCAAAACAGTGAAACGATTCGGAATGTTAATTGTAGCCGGTTTACTGCTGGCGATCCCCGCTCTCGGCTTTGCCGAAGAGGTTGCTATCAGTGCTGCCGATGTGCAGAACAATCTCAATTTTGTTTGGACCCTGCTTGCGGCATTCATGGTTTTTATCATGCAGGCCGGTTTCGCCATGGTCGAGTCCGGTTTCACTCGGGCCAAAAACGCCTGTAATATCCTGATGAAGAACATGATGGACTTCTCAGTCGGCGCAATCGCCTTCTGGGCCATCGGTTTCGGCCTGATGTTCGGCACCACCAACGGTTTCTTCGGCACCACAGATTTCTTTTTCAGCGGTGCTACCGGCGACGGTGCCCCTTGGAACTACGCATTCTGGATGTTTCAGACCGTGTTCGTCGCTACGGCCGCGACGATAATTTCCGGTGCTGTAGCTGAGCGTACCAAATTCAGCGCTTATCTGATCTACTCAATTTTTGTTTCGGCCCTGATCTATCCGATCTTCGGCGGCTGGGCCTGGGGCAGTCTGTTTAACGGTAATGGCTGGCTCGAAGGTCTCGGCTTTATCGACTTCGCTGGTTCCACCGTGGTTCATTCCGTGGGCGGTTGGCTGGCCCTGGCCGGCGCCATCGTTGTCGGTCCCCGCCTTGGCAAGTTCGACAAGAAGGGCAAGGTCAAGCCGATCCCCGGTCACAGCATTCCCCTGGCAGGTCTCGGAGTCTTTCTGCTGTGGTTCGGTTGGTACGGTTTCAATGCCGGTTCCACCACCACCGGTGATACGTCCATCGCCATCATCGCCGTAACCACCACCCTGGCTGCAGCTGCTGGTTCCTGTACAGCCATGCTCGCTACCTGGATCAAGTACGGCAAGAGCGATATCGGTATGACCCTCAATGGCGCTCTTGCTGGTCTGGTCGGCATTACCGCCGGCTGCGCCAACGTCACTCCTGTTTCCGCTGTCATCATCGGCGCTATTGCCGGCATCCTGGTCCTCTACTCGGTTCTGTTTTTTGACAAAATCAAGGTTGATGACCCGGTCGGCGCCGTCTCAGTACACGGTGTCTGTGGCGCATGGGGCACCTTGGCCGCTGGTCTCTTCGATTCCGCTGGTTTTTCTATGAAGGTGGTCGGTGTGCAGCTGATCGGCATCGGCGCTTGCTTTGCCTGGGCCTTTATCACCGGTCTGATCCTGTTCAAGCTGATCGACATGGTGATCGGTATGCGCGTGAGCAAAGAAGAGGAAATGGCCGGTCTCGACTTCTGCGAGCACGGTGCTACTGCTTATCCAGACTTTCAGACTCATCAC
>JAIOSZ010000223.1 GCA_021107335.1 Desulfuromonadaceae bacterium
GCGGCCGGGCGATGGAGGTGCCGAGAAAGTAGCGTCCCTCGTAGATAGCGTTGGCGCGGAACATGGGGAAGACGAAGTCGCGGACGAATTCCTCGCGAAGGTCCTCGATAAAGCATTTGCTGGCACCGGTCTGCTTGGCCTTCTCAGGAATGCCGTCGAGCTCTTCGGCCTGACCGAGGTCGGCAGCAAAGGCGATGACTTCGCAGCCATGTTCCTCGATCAACCAACGCAGAATAATGGAGGTGTCGAGGCCTCCCGAATAGGCCAAAACTGCTTTTTTGACGGAACCGTGTTTGGACATGAGATCTCCTTGTAACTATAAATGAGTCGCTTTTTAAAGCGTTTGTCTTGATATAAATAAATCAGTGGCAACGGGCTGCAGAAATGGTCAAGAGTTGTCTTGGTCTGCCTGTTCCGGTTTAGAGCTTGACCACATAACTACTGGCAATTCTGTCGTGCAGTCCCTGTTTGCGCTCGTCAAAGGCCACCATCAGATAGCCGATACCGAGGATGATGCCTGAGATAAATTTGCCGATCGTCTCTCGCAGGGCCGCACCGCCATAGCCGAGATCGCCGCCATCCTTGTGGATGACCTTGATGCGCAGGGCCATTTTGCCCAGGGTCTGTCCGCAGGAACCGGTAAAAATAATATAGTAGGCCAGGCCGAGCACCGTGGTAAAGAGCCAGATAAGCACTGCCATGGAACCGTTGCCGTTGCCGAGGCCGCCCACAAGGGAGCCGCTGGCGCTGAGGACAAAACCGCAGACAACCTGCAGAATAACAACCACTACTGAGTCCAACAGGGAGGCCACCACTCGCAACCAGAAGCCAGCGTATTGCTGCTGCACGGTGGCTCCATCCGGCAAGGCATGGGCGACCAGGGTCAAGCCACAATTGCGGCAGCGGTCCGCGGCCTTCTGCCGCAGATTGCAAGCCGTACAAGTGACCAGTACCTCTTCCGGCAATTTTACCGGTGGGACATTTTCTTGGGGTGGTTGAACTTCTGGGGCCGGTTGAACCTCTGCAGGTGGTTTGTCGAAGGGAAACGACTGCCCGCAGCTCGGGCAATTAACCCGGTGGACGTCGGCAGGAATGGCCTGCTCGGCAATATCTTTGTTGAACCCGCAGTGGGGGCAACGAATCTCCATGATCTCTCCTGGTGACGGTTAGACGCTAGCCCATCAGGGTGGCCATAATGGCCTTCTGTACATGCAGACGATTCTCGGCTTCGTCGAAGACCACAGAATGAGGGCCTTCGATGACCTCGTCGGTAATTTCCTCGTCGCGGTGGGCCGGCAGACAGTGCAACACAATGCACTCGGGATCGGCTAGGTTAACCACCTGACTGTTGATCTGGAAATTGGCGAAGGCTTTTTCCCGTTCCTTCTGTTCCTCTTCCTGGCCCATGCTGGCCCAGACATCGGTGTTCAGTACTTGGGCGCCCTTTGCTGCTTCCAGCGGATCGTTGGTGTAGATGACCTTAGCGCCCATCTTTTCGGCGCGGGCCACGACCTGCGGATCGGGTTCGTAGCCTGTCGGAGTGGCGATCCGCAGTTCAAAGCCGAATACCGCCGCGGCATTGATCCAGCTGTTGGCCATGTTGTTGCCGTCGCCAATCCAGCAGTAAATCAAATCCCGGTAGTTGCCCTTATGCTCAATGACGGTGAACAGGTCGGCCATGAGCTGACAGGGATGGTAGCTGTCGGTCAGGCCGTTGATGATCGGAATATCCGAGAGCAGGGCCAGTTCTTCTACCGCCGCCTGAGAAAAGGTGCGGATCATGATGCCGTCAACGTAACGGGACATAACTCGGGCGGTATCTTTGACCGGTTCGCCGCGTCCCATCTGGGTGTTGCTGGATGATAGAAAGAGGGCGTGCCCGCCCAGTTGGTACATGCCGACTTCAAAAGAAACCCGGGTGCGGGTGGAACTTTTTTCGAATAACATGCCCAGCGTTTTGCCCTTGAGCAGGCGATGCTTTTCGCCATTTTTCTGCAGGGCTTTTAACTCTCGAGACAGGTCAAAAATCTTTTCCAATTCCTCAAGGGTCCAGTCGGTGAGGCAGAGAAAATCTTTTTTCACGATCAGTCCTCCTAGTAAATAAGGGGCGGAACTAGCGTTTGTCGCCCTTTTTTTGTCAAATTTCCTGCAGAATGCCGTCCAAAATAGTCAGCGCTTCGTCGATCTCCTCGCGAGTAACGATTAGGGGTGGTAAAAAGCGCAGTACGGTGTTGGCAGTACAATTGATCAATAGACCCTGTTGCAGAGCTTTAGAAACAATGTCGGCGCCTGGAATGGTCAGTTCCATGCCGAGAATCAGACCCCGGCCGCGTACTTCTGTGATAAAGGGGTAACGGTCTCGCAGGCCTTCCAGGCGACTGCGCAGGTAGTCGCCCATGGCGACACAGTTGTCGAGCACACCGTCTTCGAGCAAGGTGCGCATGGCGACCAGGGCGGTATGGCTCATCAGCGGGTTGCCGCCAAAGGTGGAGCCGTGGGTACCGGGACCGAAGCATTCGGCGGCTTTTTCTGTGGCGACCATGGCGCCGATGGGCGGGCCTCCGGCCAGGGCTTTGGCCAGGGTCAGGACATCCGGGGCCACGCCATCCTGCTCATAGGCGAAGAGGGAGCCGGTGCGGCCGCAGCCGACCTGAACCTCATCGAAGATCAGCAATAGGTCGTGTTCATCGCAGATCTGTCGTACCTCGGCCAGGTATCCCGGTGGCGCCACTCGTACGCCTCCTTCACCCTGCACCGGTTCCAGCATTACCGCACAGATCTTGGGAGTAATCGATTTGCGCAGAGCGTCAGCATCACCGAAGGGCACGTAGTGAAAACCGGGCAGCAGGGGATTGAAGCCGGCTTTGACCTTGTCCTGGCCGGTGGCGCTGATGGTGCCGATGGTGCGGCCGTGAAAGGAAGCTATGGCGGTAATAACCTCGAAGCGATTGGAACCGTACTTTTCCGCACTGTACTTGCGCACCAACTTCATTGCCGCTTCGTTGGCCTCGGCGCCGCTGTTGCAGAAAAATACCCGATCGCCAAAAGAGTGCTGGCAAAGCAGTTCGGCCAGTTCGGTCTGAGCGGGAATATGATAAAAATTGGAGCAGTGGATCAGCTGCGCGGCTTGCTGCTGCAGGGCGGCTACCACCTTGGGATGGCAGTGGCCGAGGTTGTTGACTGCTACCCCGGCAAGAAAATCGAGATAGCTTTTGCCGTCTACATCCCACAATCGGCAGCCCTCGCCACGCTCAGCCACCAGCGGATAACGGCCATAGGTCTTGGCTACGTGTTTGTTGCCCCGGGCAATCCATTCTTCAGAAGCAGTCATCAGGCAAACCTCCCTACGGCAGTGCCGATCCCTTTGTCGGTAAAAATTTCCAGCAGACAGGCATGTTCCACCCGTCCGTCGATGATGTGAGCTTTGTGTACCCCTTCGCTGACGGCATCGCAGCAGCAGTTGATCTTCGGGATCATGCCGCCGCTGATGGTGCCGTCATTGATCAGGTCAGGAGCGCGGTCGATATCGATGGTGGAAATCAGATCGCCGCTCTTGTCCTTGACCCCTTCAATATCGGTCAGCAGGATGAGCTTCTCCGCTTTCAAGGCACCGGCGATACGACCGGCCACCAGGTCGGCGTTAATGTTGTAGGTTTCGCCGTCGAGGCCTACCCCCACCGGGGCGATGACCGGAATAAAGCCGCTGTCTTCCAGGGCGTTGATGATCTCTGGGTTGATCTGCTCGACTTCGCCGACCATTCCGACATCGATGATCTCCGAGGTCAGGGTCTCGGGGTTGAGAGCTTTGACCTCCAACTTGCGCGCTACGATCAGTCGGCCATCCTTGCCACTCAAGCCCACGGCCTGCCCGTCGTGGCTGTTGATGTTGGCAACAATCTCCTTGTTGACCTTGCCGCCCAGTACCATCTCCACCACATCCATGGTTTCCGCATCGGTGACTCGCATGCCCTGAACAAAACGGGTATCTTTACCCATGGCTTGCAGCACTCGGCCGATCTGCGGTCCGCCACCGTGAACGACGACCGGATTCAGGCCGATGTACTTGAGCAGAACGATATCCTTGGCAAAGCCCCGTTTGAGCTGGTCTTCGACCATGGCGTTGCCGCCGTACTTGATGACGATAGTCTTGTTGGCGAAGCGCTTGATATAGGGCAGCGCTTCCATTAACACTCCCGCTTTTCTGATCAGTTCTTCCATGCTCGAATTCTTTCCAAGATTGGATGCTTAAATAACTAATGGGTCCGTCGGTTTCGTTCTTTGAGCCAAGGGGGCTGGATTATAAAATATATCGCGACAGATCTTCGTCCTGGGCAATATCCGCCAGATGCCGACGAACATTGTCGGCGTCGATAACCACAGACTGTTCCTGGCGCTCTGGCGCTTCGAAGGACAGATCCTCAAGGAGCTTTTCCAGAATAGTGTGCAATCTGCGGGCTCCGATGTTTTCGGTACGATCATTAACCAGGGTGGCGATGCGGGCAATTTCACGAATCGCGTCGTCGCCGAAGGTCAACTCGATGCCCTCCGTGGCCAATAAGGCCCGATACTGGAGAGTAAGGGCGTTTTGCGGTTCGGTGAGGATACGAATGAATTCCTCCTCGCCGAGATTCTCCAACTCCACCCGGATCGGGAAGCGTCCTTGCAATTCGGGGATCAGATCCGAGGGTTTAGAAATGTGAAAAGCGCCGGCCGCAATAAACAGCACGTGGTCGGTCTTGACCGGGCCGTACTTGGTGTTGACCGTGCAACCTTCGACGATGGGCAGGATGTCCCGCTGCACCCCTTCGCGAGATACGTCGGGCCCCTGGCGGCTTCTTTGACCAGCAATCTTGTCGATCTCATCGATGAAGATGATGCCGCTCTGTTCGACTCGCTCTTTGGCCAAGGTATTGACTTTGTCCATGTCGACCAGCCGCTCGGCTTCTTCTTCAATAAGCAGTTCGCGGGCCTCGCTGACCTTGAATTTACGTTGTTTGGTCTGCTTAGGGAACAGGTTGCCGAACATCTCCTTGATGTTGAAACCCATTTCCTCGGTGCCTTGCGGAGAAAAGATTTCCATGGACGGCATCTTGGCGCTCTGGATTTCGATCTCTACCGGGCGCTCGTCGAGGTCGCCGCGGCGCAGTAATTTGCGTAGCTTGTCGCGAGTGCCGCTTGTGCTGTCATCTTCGTCCAGTTCTTGATCGTTGGTTCCAGGCAGCAGCAGGTCGAGTAGTCGTTCCTCAGCAGCATCTTCGGCCTTGATACGCACTGCCCTGGCTTCCTCGTCGCGGACCATAATCACTGCTAAGTCTACCAGATCGCGAACCATGCTCTCGACGTCACGACCGACATAGCCGACTTCTGTGAATTTGCTCGCCTCGACCTTGATAAAGGGCGCTTGAGCCAGTTTGGCCAGCCTGCGGGCAATCTCGGTTTTGCCGACGCCTGTGGCACCGATCATGATGATGTTTTTCGGTACGATCTCGTCGCGCAGGTCATCGGACACTTGCTGGCGCCGCCAGCGGTTACGGAGGGCGATGGCCACCGCTCGTTT
>JAIOSZ010000239.1 GCA_021107335.1 Desulfuromonadaceae bacterium
CAGAGTTTACGCGTTGCCGCTATCCGTATACGGGCCAGCGGAGTCTGGCTTGCAAGATTGCGAGTTTTTCGGACATTTTTTTTTAGCACAGACATGAGGGGCAGGTCTTTCCGTGCAATAAGCCTACTATTCATTCCTCCCCTGCACACCCACTCCAACAAACACCACCTAATTAAACGGCAGCCAATGTACAGGAGACAACACGGCTGGTCAAGGTTGAGCGCACCCACAAGCATTGTCGGTTTTGCCAACTTCTCCGATGCGAAAAAGGGGCAATTTAACCCCCAGCGTAAACCTTCCCGCCAATAGTCCGTCCTAAACACAAGAACGGCAAGGCTGATGTTTTGCCTCAATCACCCGGCAGGTTCATACTTAAAGCAAGACCGGGCCACGCCGTACCGGCTTTTAGGAGGTCGTCATGAAGGCAGCAACCATCTATCGATTTGCCATTGGACTGTTCATCACATGTTTGCTTGTTTTCGGTTTTGCCTTGTTACCGACTCAAGTTAAGGCGCAGGACGACGAAGCCGTGGAAGCGTCCGCTACCTACAGCCGCGAGGAGCTGGCCCAGATGCTGGCGCCCATCGCCCTGTATCCCGATGCGCTGTTGTCACAGATTCTTATGGCTTCGACTTATCCCATCGAGTTGATAGAAGCCGACCGCTGGCGCAAAAAAAACTCACACTTGCAAGATGAAGCCCTTGATGATGCCCTGGCGGCGGAGTACTGGGACCCGAGCGTTAAGGCGATTTGTCATTTTCCGGATATTCTGGCCCTGATGAGTGAGCGGATCAGCGAAACCACCAACCTGGGTAACGCCTTTCTGGCTCAGGAAGCGCAGGTCATGGACACGGTACAGGAACTACGGGCTGCCGCCCGTGCCCAGGGCAACTTGGCCAGCAACAACCGGCAGACGGTGGTCGTCGAAAAAGAGACCATCATCATTCAGCCAGCAGACCCCCGCATCATCTATGTACCGTACTATGATCCCTACACCATCTATGGCCGCTGGTGGTACCCCGCCTATTCACCTTGGCACTGGGGACCGCCGGGGGTAAGCATCGGCTTGGGTATCGGTTACTGGCCGGGCTTCTATTTCAGTTTCAACTTCGGCAATTGGAGTTATTTCAACTGGCACCGGCATTATGTTCACATCGATGCGCATAAACGGCCGCGCTATGTTCGCCACGACCGCTGGCACGCCCGTCCTGGTCGCTGGCAACACGCGCCGGTGCACCGGCGCGGGGTCGCCTATCGCGATAACCGCACCGCACGCAAATACGGCCAGGCCCCCCGCGCTGTTCAATACCGCCGGGACACCCGAGGTTTTCCGCAGCGTCAAGAACTGAGTCGCAATGGTCGCAGCATCGACCGTAATCGATTGGATCGCCAGAGGATTGATCGCCAACGCGTCAAGCGGACGACCCAAACCCGGCAGCAGCTTGACACGCAACGGCAGAGGTCTAAAGTAACTGAGCGCAATCGGCAGGAACGAACCCAAACTGAAGCCAACCGGTCGATACGGACCCAAATTGAGCGGAACAGGCAACAACGGGATAAAATTACTACTGAAACTCGGCAGCAACGGCAGATTGACCGCAGCCAACCGACCACGACCCGCAAAGAACGCAGTCAACCGCAACAGGTGAGAGTCGAACGGGATCGGGCAGCGCGGCAACCGGCCGTACGGACTCGCACGCAGAAGCAACGGGTTGAGCGGGCAGCCCCCCGACAACGGGTGGAACGCCAACAGCGCCAGAAGCCCCGCGACAATGCATTTAACCGGGTCGATCAGGGCGTCAAAGAGCGTCGATCAAGTGAACGGGGTCGCAGCAGTTTGCAAGGCCGGCCAGGCAATACCCGCGCCAATCGTGACACGAGGGGTAGCATGCCTAATTACCGGGATCGCAGCAGACGTTAAGCCCGCGAAATAAAACACCAGTGAAAGGGACACCCATGAGGTTGCCAAAAGAATATAGACAGAGGATGCTGCGTTGGTTTCTTAGTGCAGCGGCACTGATCACCGCCCTGGCCGCCTGCCATATGCCGAACCATAAACCGGCGGATCAGCAGGGCTTCGCCTCGCCGCAGCAGGCGGTAGTCGCTCTGATCGGGGCGGTGCAGAACGACGACAATAGCGCCTTACTGACGATCCTCGGCCCCGAGGCGCAGGACCTGATCTCTTCTGGCGACCCGGTGGCTGACCGGAACAGCCGAGCGCGTTTTTTAGAAGTTTTTGGCGAGAGGCACCGCCTTGAACAAGAAGAGGCAGAGCGGGCTGTGCTTCTCCTCGGCAACAAGGATTACCCCTTCCCGATTCCCATTCGGCGTCACCGTGACGCCTGGGCTTTCGACACGGCAGCGGGCCGGGAAGAAATTCTCAGCCGGCGAATCGGCCGCAATGAGCTGCATACCATCGAGGTGATGCGGGCCTATACAACAGCTCAACGGGACTATGCCAGCAGAAAACATAGCGGTGACAACCCGACCTTTGCTCAGAAGTTGACCAGCAGCGAAGGTCAGAAAGACGGTCTCTATTGGCCGGTGACGGAAGTTGAGCAGGAGAGCCCCTTTGGGCCGTTGATTGCCCGGGCCAGCGAAGAAGGCTATACGGGCGCTCTGGATGAGGACCCACCGGAAGCCTTTCACGGCTATTTTTTCAAGATTCTAAAGGCCCAGGGTACCCATGCCAACGGAGGTGCTTTTAACTACGTGGCCGGGGGGCGGATGGTGCTCGGCTTCGCTCTGGTCGCTTACCCTGCCAAGTACGAGGCTTCGGGGATCATGACCTTCATCGTCAATCAGGAAGGGGTGATCTATGAGAAGGATCTGGGAGAGGGCACCAACGAGGAGGCTCTGACCATGATCGATTTTGACCCCGACAAGAGCTGGCAGAAGTACGAAGATTGAGATCTGGCAGCTTGCATCACGGCAGATCACAACAAACAAAAGGCTTTCCCGATTGAGTAAAGAGGGAAGGCCTTTTGTTTGTCCACAACTCACATTTCCTCTGGGTTAATACACCTACGCATGGGACCGCAATTCAATCAAATAATACAGCCCATGACATTCTTGATCTCCCACGCTCTGATTTAATCCTTGGTCAAACATGACGAAGATTATGACGCTACCAAACATGAAACACAGTTAGAGCGAAATATATTGCAAGATACACAATTTTCCATTTCGCAATAAAACACACAACATATTGGAAAATAAAAGAATTCAACAAACACCCACAAGTTAATAAAATTAGCTAGTTGAATACTTTAAGAGGTTTTGGTAATCTGCTTGGCCACTCTCGCAAAGCAACCTACTTGGTCAAGGCTAGGCTTACCACCCTAGCTTAGTATGTCTGAGGAATGGAGCAGGCCTGTACGCTTTTGTACATATCGAATTCATTTTTCAATATAAGCCGCCATAGAGGCGGCTTTTTAATTGGGTAACTACCCTAATTTGAGGAGGAAAGATTTTTGAAAAAGATGCATTTGAATGGATTCGCAGTAGTACTGGTTATTTTAATGGCTATCGTAATGTCCGGTTGTTCATCTGGAGTTCGCGCCATAAAATCCAAAGATCTTAAGGTCGTAGCCAAGATGTCGGACACCATATTTCTAGACGCTGAAGTTCTGACCGAAGAGCCGACTATCTTTGTAAGGGTCGCCAATACTAGCGACTTTCAGGATATTGACTTTAGTAATCTACTTAGAACACGCTTGGAGACTATGGGCTACACTGTCACTCGCAAGGCCAGGGAAGCCACCTATCATGTGCAGGCGAATTTACTGTACATGGGGGAATCGAAGGAGGGCATGGATCCTGAAGCCATCCTGGCCGGAGGATTTGGTGGCGGCGCTCTAGGCGCAACGATTGCTGGCCTCACCGGCAGCAGCTTCCGCGGGGGCCTCGGCGCTGGTCTTATCACCGGTGCTGCAGTTGCCGGAGGCGAGGCTTTGGTGGGTGGCTTCTTCCATATTGATGAATACTTTGGCCTGTGTGATGTACAGATTAAAGAGGCCGTTGAAGGGGGAGTGACCGGCACCCAGGTAGCCCAAATGCAAGATGGCACTAGCACCACCCTGCAAACCACTCGGAACATCGAACGCTCTCGCCAGGAATATCGCACTCGCGTCATGGTTAAAGCCAAACAAACTCGCATGGACAAAATGGAAGCATGTAATATTATTGCAATCCGTCTGGCTAACCAGATTTCAGGAATGTTCAGGCTCTAAAGAAATTTTGACAAAAACACCTCACCCACTCAGTCCAGCGTTCCCTTCTTGGGGCGCTGGATTTTTTAATTGAACTGCCACCTAAATCCACCACATTTCCCACGGCCAAAAGAAAGCATCCACTGTAGTTAAAGATCGTTAGCAGATGATCTTTAGATGAAGCATTAGACAAAGAAACCCCCGCCTAAAATACAGCGGGGGTTTTTATTTACCTTGAGCTTGGGACTGGAACTCTATCCTGTTTCGATACAGGGCTGCAGACTTTTCAAAAAATCGCCGATCAGAGCACCGCCCTGTTCGGTAAGAGAAAAAGCTTCACTGTCCATCAGCCAGGAATGCAGCAGACCGACCATCAGGGCGCGCAGGGCTAGAGCTGCCTGGACACAGTCGACATCGGCGCGCACCTGACCCGTTTTCTGCAGACGCCGCAGATCGTCCTCGTCCTTCTGCTGGCGGAGATGCAGCTTGTTCTGGTACTGGTCCCGCAACGGTAGCAATTCATCGATGAACTCGGTACGGAAGAAAACCGTTTCGAAATAGTTTCGAAAGCGCTGATCCTGTTCTAGTTGACGAAAATAGCGCAGCAGCCCGTCCTGAATATCGGCCAGAGAAGCGACGGGCATTTGCAACAGATCCTCAAGGCGTATCCCGGCCGAGCCTTCAATCTCGTCCTTGAGTCCGATAAACAGGTCGACCTTGTCTTTGAAGTGCCAGTAAATGGCCCCGCGGGTCACCCCGGCCTTACGGGCGATCTGATCCAGGGTGGTGCGGGAATAACCTCGTTCGTGAAACAGCCCCAACGCTGCATTGAGAATCTCCTGGCGGGTCTGTTCGGCTTCGGCTTTAGTTTTGCGGGCCATCAGCGGATCTCCTTTTGTAACATCAGGGTTTTTACCCTTTCCAGCGGGCACGGACCTTTTCGCTGGCCCTCTGAATCACTACGTAAAAGACCGGCACAAAGATCAACAACAACAGGGTGGCGGCAATCATGCCGCCGAACACGGCGGTGCCGAGGGCCTGGCGGCTGGCAGAACCGGCGCCGCTGGCGACCACCAAGGGGGCCACACCGAGAATAAAGGTGAAGGCGGTCATCAGCACCGGCCGAAAGCGCAGCGCAGCGGCCCCTGTGGAGGCTTCGACGATCCCCTCCCCGGCTTCGCGCTTGGACTTGGCAAATTCGACGATCAGGATAGAGGTCTTGGAGGCCAGGGCGATAAGGAGCACGATACCGATCTGGGTGTAGACGTTGACGTCCATACCACGAATCATAACCGCGCCGACAGTTCCAAGCAGGGCCAGGGGCACCGACAGAATGACCATCAGCGGGCTCGACCAGCTTTCGTACTGGGCACAGAGTACCAGATAGACAAAGGTGACTGCCAGCAGGAAGATCAACAGGGTCTGACTGCTGGTGATCTTTTCCTGATAGGACATGCCGGTCCATTCATAACCGAAGGAAGCGGGCAGATTGCTGTCGGCCAATTGCTCCATGAGAGCCAGGGACTCGCCAGAACTGCTCCCCGGACCTGTCCGACCGTTGATAGTGGCCGACGGATACATATTGTAGCGCTTGACCAACTGAGGCCCGACGGCTTCGTCGATATCCACCACGCTACCCAGGGGGATCATCTGGCCGCGATTGTTGCGTACTTCCAGCCGGCGAATGTCCTCAGGGCTGCTACGGAAGGCGGCATCAGCCTGCACCTTGACCTGATAAGTCCGGCCAAATTTATTGAAATCATTGACATACACCGAGCCGAGATAGGCCTGCAAGGTGTCGAAGACGTTGTTCAAGGGAATATCGAGGGTCTTGGCCTGAGTGCGGTCGACATCGGCATAGAGTTGCGGCACATTGGCGCGAAAGGTACTGTAAACCCGCTGCAACTGGGACTGGCCGTTGGCGGCTTGAATCACCCCGCCGGCTACTTGTTGCAACGTATCGAGACCAACGCCGCCGCGATCCTGCAACTCCATGAGAAAACCACCGGCGAAGCCGAGACCACGAATGGCGGGCGGGACGAAAGCAAAAATCCGCGCTTCCTGAATATCGGCAAACTCCTGCCACATGCGCCCGACCAAGGCGTCTTGCTTGAGATGGGGCGCAGAACGTTCCTGCCAAGGATCGAACACCACCCATACAGTGGCCATATTGGAGCTTGGCGCCATGTCGATGAGGGAGAAGCCGATAATGGAGACCCAATCTCGAACGCCCTCCATCTTAGCGAAGCGACGGTTGATCTCTTCGACCACCTCAGCGGTGCGCTCCACAGAAGCGGCGTCGGGCAGCTGAATGCTGACAAAAGCGTAGCCCTGGTCTTCGGCTGGAACGAAACCGGTGGGCAGGCGGCTAAAACCCCAAAAGGCGCCCCCGGCCAGGACCAGGAAACAGATCAATGTCAAAGCGGCTCGGCGGATCAGCACGGACAGCAGCCGAGCGTAGATGTTGCGCGTATAGTCGAACGAGTTGTTGAAGAGGCGAAAAAACCCTTTATTACTAACCTTGGTCGGCCGCAGCACCAGGGCGCAAAGGGCCGGACTGAGAGTCAGGGCGTTGAGGGAACTGAACACGGTAGCGGCAGAAATTGTTAGCGCAAATTGACGGTAGAGCTGACCGGTGATGCCTCCGAGAAAGGCCGTGGGCACGAATACCGCCAGCATGACCAGAGTGGTGGCGATGACCGGTCCGGTGACTTCATGCATGGCGCGGATGGTCGCCTCGCGGGCCGATAGGCCCAGCTCGTTGATGTTACGGACAGCGTTTTCCACCACCACGATGGCGTCGTCAACCACGATGCCGATAGCCAGCACAATACCGAACAGCGATACCAGGTTGATGCCGATACCGAGAGCAGCCATGACGGCAAAGGTGCCGATCAGTGAAACAGGAATGGTCAGGGCCGGAATCAGGGTCGCTCGCCAGTCCTGCAAAAAGACAAAGATGGTGATAAACACCAGCAGTACGGCGATAAGCAGGGTCTGCACCACCTCTTCTATAGCGGTATCGACAAAGGTGGTGGTATTGAAAGGCACATGGTAGGCCATGCCCGCAGGAAAGTCCTTGGACAGGTGAGCCAGCTTGGCCTGCACCTGATCGGCCACATCAAGGGCGTTGGCGCCGGGCAGCTGATAGATGCCGATAGCCACCGACGGCTTGCCCTTGTACTGGGTGCGCTCGCCATAATTTTTAGCCCCCAATTCGATGCGGGCCACGTCGCTGACCCGGGTCAGTCGACCGCCCGGCGCGTTCTTGACGATGATTTCACCGAACTGTTCGACGTTATTGAGTCGACCAAGGGTGGTCACTGTGTACTGGAAGCTCTGACCACTTGGAGCGGGGTCCTGGCCGACCATACCGGCAGCGACCTGTACGTTCTGTTCTTTAAGCGCAGCGACCACGTCGCTGGTGGTGAGTTGCCGAGCTTTAAGACGGTCGGCATCGAGCCAGATGCGCATACTGTAGTCGCGGGCACCGAAGATGCGCACGTCGCCGACCCCGTCGATACGGGCCAGCTCATCCTTGATACGCAGGGTGGCGTAGTTGCTCAAGTAAAGGGTGTCGTAGGCTTCCTCAGGGGCAAACAACGAGGCGATCAACAGAATATTGGTCGACTGCTTCTTGGTAGAGACGCCGAGACGCTTGACCTCTTCGGGCAGGGTCGGCTCGGCGATGGCCACCCGGTTCTGCACCAGTACCGCCGCCATGTCGAGATCGGTGCCGACCTCAAAGGTCACGGTCAGGGTGTAGCTACCGGTATTGGAGCTGGTCGAAGACATGTAGAGCATGTCTTCGACGCCGTTGACCTGCTCCTCTATAGGCTGGGCCACGGTTTCCGCCACCACCTCGGCATTAGCACCGGGATAATTGGCCGTAACCTGAACCGTAGGCGGCGAGATCTCGGGATACTGGGCGATGGGCAAGGTGCGCATAGTCACCAAGCCGGCAATAACGATAACGATGGAGATGACCGAAGCGAAAATCGGTCGATCGATGAAAAAACGACTGAACATTACGTGTCCCCCTAGGTGGGTGTCGGACTTAACGGGCCGAAACGAAAAACTGGATATTCGAGGCCAGATTTTTGAGAATTTGAGAGCGAATAGCAGGGCTATTTGTCGAAAATTGTCGGGGACATGGACCGATCAGGCGATTTTGCAGTCGGTTCATGGCTAAGTCCGACACCCTCCTAGCCGGCCTGCGATTGTTTGGCTGCCGCCAACTGCTCGGCCGTCTGCGGATTTACGGTGGCACCGGGACGAACCCGCTGCAAACCGTTGACAATCACCCGCTCACCGGCAGCGAGGCCCTTCTGGACCACCCGCAAACCGGTAGTGGCGCTGCCAACCTCGACACCTCGGTATTCGACTTGATTCTGCTCGTTGACCACCAGCAGGTAATAGCCCTGTTGATCGATACCGAAGGCCGACTCCGGCACTACCAGAGCCTCTTCTTGCACACTGATGGGAGCCCGCAAGCGGGCAAAGAGACCGGGCAACAAACTAGCGTCGGTATTTTCAAACACGCCACGTACCTGAATGGTGCCGGTCTGGGCATCGACCCGGTTGTCGACGTAATCGATGTGCCCGGGGTGGGGATAATCATCTTCGGTGGAGAGGCCGAGGAACAGTTTGCTATGGCCATTACCGTTGGTCGGGGTCTGTTGACGCTCGTACTGCTTGTATTCGAGCAAATCCCGCTCGTTGACGTTGAAATAGACATACACGGGATTTTCGCTGACCACCGTGGCCAACAGGGTCTGGTCGCCGGCGCCGACCAGGTTGCCGACATCGACCAGATGGCGGCCGATACGACCGCTGATGGGGGCATGAACACGGGTATAGGAGAGCTGCAAGCGGGCTGTCTCGATGTCCGCCCGCGCTGCGTCGATAGCCGCCGCAGCCTTGGCCTGCTCGGCTCGGGCCGCGATCACCTCCACCTCACTAACCGCATTGTCTTTAAAAGCGCTTTCCTTACGCTTGAGAGTCGCCTCGGCCAAGCGCATCTCCGCCCGACGCATGGCCAACTGGGCTGTTGCCTCATCCAACCGCGCCTGATACGGCCTGGGGTCGATAACGAACAGTAGATCGCCCTTCTTGACCCGGCTGCCGGAATCGAAGTGGATGCCCTGCAGATAGCCTTCGACCCGAGCACGCAGCTCCACCGATTCTACGGCCGCAGTGGTGCCGCTGTACTGAGCGTAGCGAGTCACGCTCTGCACTTGGGGCACAGCGACGGTCACCGTCGGCGGCGGAGGGGCCACGAAGGTGTTTTTATCTTTGCAACCAGCAATCGCCAGCACTCCCAATAACAACATTGGACTCCAAGTACGCATTATCTGCTTTATCTTTTGCATCAGGGCTTCTCCTTGCTTGGGTCTTGCGGTCCGGCCGGATTCCAACCACCACCGATTGCTTTGTAGAGCTGAACCAGATTAATAACCGAATCGCCCCGGGCGGCAGCCAGCTGGTTTTCGATTTCGAACAGGGCGCGCTGGGAATCCAACACGTTTTGAAAATCGGACAAACCGTCTTTATAGAGACCGGTGGCCAGTTTCACCGAACGGCGACCCGCCTGCTGTGAGCGCTCCAGAGCTGCCAGAGTGTCCCGCTGCTGCAAATATTGGGTCATGGCGTTTTCCGCCTCATTAAGGGCATTGAGCATCGACTGCTCATATTGATAGAGAGCCTGTTCAGCACGGGCATCCTCAACTTGAATCTGGCTGCGCACTCGTTTGCCGTCAAACAGCAACCAGCGCACCGTTGGGCCAAAAGCAAAGGCACGGCTACCTGACTTGAGCAGATCG
>JAIOSZ010000139.1 GCA_021107335.1 Desulfuromonadaceae bacterium
GCTTCTCGGTTTGTCCGACCGGGACACCGTGACTCAACAACAGTCGGCGAGCATCGGTGCGATACCCGGCGCGTCGGGGTATCCCAGCCAATGAGGCCATCAAAGCGGCTTCAATGGCATTTTGCAGCAACACGGCCAAGTCAAAGCGCTCTCGACTTAATTCGCGGGAAAAGCGCCACAGCCCTGCTAATCCCTTGTGAGGACCCTTTTTATCGAAAACAATGACCCGGTCACAATAAGGGTGATAGCTGAAAAGCTCGCTGACCAGAGGATTGGCGACGACAACAATTTCGGCTTCTGGAAAAGCTGAACGCAAGGTGCCCATGGCCGGGGTGGTCATCACTGCATCGCCAACCCAGTTGGTCGAACGCACCATGATCTTCTTTATCTCTCTGCAATCCAGGTTATTCAACAGTTCGGAACTCCGGTTACGGGTTTTCTTCGAGCGATTTTTCAGGCGACATCAGCTTAAATCATGTTCTTAGCCTTCAGTGTCCGTGAGCGGTTCCGCTTCATCAATAAGCAGCACCGGAATACCATCACGCACCGGAAAAGCAAGGCGGCAAGATTCACAGAGCAAACGATTACGGCTCTGCTGATAAAGAAGCACTCCCTTGCATTGGGGGCAGACCAGAATATCAAGCAATTCTTGTGAAAGGGTCATAGCACTCTTTTCTCCAGACAGATGAGCGGACGCAGAAAACTTTCCAAAGCCGCCGGTTCTTGAAATTCGAGGATCAGCGGAACCTGGTAACAAGGCAAAGGCAAATTCAAGGCGTTCAGTTTCACAGCATCTTTTTCTGTGGTTATCAGATAGTCGGCCTCCTGGCAAGCCGCAGTCAACTGCCGAAGCTCCGATTCACCGTAGCTACAATGGTCAGCAAAGGAAAATTCAACCACCAAACCCAGCCCTTTATCCTTGAGACTGCGAAAAAACCCAGCAGGCTCTGCGATACCGGCAAAAGCAATCCCTCTTTTACCGCCTAGACTGGCCAGGGGGACCTGCTGCCCCTTGAGGTTGAGGGCATGGTCTGCAAGGGCATGCCGGCAGTGCAGCACGGGACCCTTGACCGGCAAATCGCATCCTGTTTTATTGTCGCAGCGGGTCAACAAAAATAGATCGCCGCGGCCTAGGGCCGAAACCGGTTCCCGTAACAGCCCGGCGGGCAACATCCGACCATTACCCAAGGGACGTTGAGCATCCAACAAGACAATATCAAAGTCCCGTTGCACCGCCAGATGCTGGAAACCGTCATCAAGCAGTATAATCTCTGCGCCATATTCTTCAACGGCCTGTCGTACCGCATCAGCGCGTTTGGGAGACACTAGAACCAGAGCCTGAGGGTTACGTCGCGCCAGCAGGTACGGTTCATCGCCACACTGTTCCGGCTCAAGTAAGGGCCCATTTCCCCCACTCACTATCTGCACCCCAGGATGTTTGCGACCTCCATAACCGCGGCTGACAACCGCGACTCTGCGACCTTGAGCCAAACAGAACTTGATCAGATAATCGACAACGGGAGTTTTACCGGTACCGCCTACGGCCAGGTTACCAACGGAGATAATAGGCACAGGCCCCTGATAACTTGGCAGAACCTGCCAACGATACAAAGCAGACCGCAAGCGCATGAGTTCCCGGTAAAGCATGCTGAAGGGCAGCAAAAAAATATAGAGTAACTGTTCAGCTATACTGTCAGGACCATTGCGGGCCAGTCGACGATAGAAGCCTTGCAGTCCGCTCATCCGGCCTCCATAATCCTTTCAATGGCTTGCAGGGTGCGTTTGGTGGCTCCCCGATTATCCTGCAACAAAGCATAGCCCTTCGCGCCCATATCCTGACAGCGTTGAGAATCGGATAATAGGTTGTTTGCCTCCCGGTAAAATTCTTCGCCCTCGGAAATAACCAGTCCGCCGCCAGCCTGAACCAACAAATGACTGATTTCCTTAAAATTATGCATGTGCGGTCCAAAAAGAACCGGTTTTTTCAATAGAGCCGCTTCGAGGATATTATGGCCACCGACGGGAACCAGGCTGCCCCCAACAAATATCAGGTCAGCAACCGTATAGAACTGAAGTAGTTCCCCCACCGTATCGACTAGCAAGACGGCCCCAGGGGCCATGGTGATGGGGATACCTTCTATCTCACTGCGTAGCGAATAAAGCACGTCACGGGAAGACAACAGCTCGCCCACGAGCCGGCAACGATCGGGATGGCGAGGCACCAAAATCAAGCAAAGATCTGGCTGACTCTTGAGCAACCGCCGATAAACATCGAGCACCTGTTCTTCTTCTCCGATATGGGTGCTACCAGCAACAAGCACCTTACTGCAAGCCGGAATGCCGTACTTTCGCCGGATTGGTGCGGAATTCTGTTCGTTAAGGCCCCCGGTCTGCATATCGAATTTGAGGTTACGAGTTACCTCTATCCGATCCGCAGGTGCCCCCATAGCCTCGATGCGCTGAGCATCGACATCGGACTGCATGCAAAATATAGAAAACTGCCGCAAGACCGGCTTGATGAAAAAACTTAACCGACGATAACGTGGGAAGGAGCGATCGGAGATGCGACCATTAACCAACACAGACGGCACGCCAGAACGGTGCGCAACACGCATAAAGTTCGGCCAGATTTCCGTTTCGACCACCACCACCAGGGCCGGCTTCAGCTGGGCAAATACCCGGCGTACAGTCCAGGAAAAGTCATAGGGAAAATAGAGGCACAAATCGACCTCGGAAATACCCTTAGCCACCCGGTGTCCGGTTTCGGTCACATTGGTCAGAACCACAGCCCAATCGGGGTAGCGGCTCTTAAGAGCTTTTATCAGGGGCGCTGCAGCCTGGGTTTCGCCTACCGAGACGGCATGCACCCACACCGTCTTTTTGCCGGACAGGGGAGCTAGTCGCTCGTGTGCAAAGCAACCGAAGCGCTCACGCACTCCTTGCCGACGACGACCCCGTAAAAGGCCGTGGAGCAAATGACCGGCAAGGACGGGTAACGCCAATAGTAGCAGCAATATGTTATAGAGCAGGTACACAGCACCTCTCCTGGTCCAAGCTAGTAAATCCAGTGATAAAAAGCCCTGCGACTTTGTCCGATCTGCCAAAAAAAGCGAGGCTATTTGAATTGCATCTCATAGAGCTTTCGATAAAGTCCGTTGCCCTTAAGTAGGCTGGCATGGCGACCAACTTCTTGAATTGTGCCACGCTCCAACACAACGATTTTATCAGCATGCATGATCGTGGAAAGACGATGGGCTACAACAATGGTGGTGCGATTTTTCATCAGGTTGCCAAGGGCTTTCTGCACCATGGCTTCACTCTCGGCATCAAGGGCGCTAGTGGCCTCGTCGAGTAATAAGATAGGCGCATCGCGCAAAATTGCCCGAGCGATACAGATACGCTGACGTTGTCCACCTGAAAGACGTGCCCCCCGGTCACCGATGGTATTCTCGTAATCTCCGGGAAGCTCGCGAATAAAGTCGTCGGCATAGGCCTGGCGGGCGGCCTCTATAACCTCAGCATCTGTGGCCTCCGGTCTGCCATAGCGGATATTATTGCGAATGCTGTCATTGAATAGAAACGTTTCCTGATCGACCAGGGCAATATTGCGTTTGAGGCTAGCCAGAGTCACTTGGCGGATATCCTGACCGTCGATATAGATCGCACCCTGCTGCGGGTCGTAGAACCGACTGAGCATACCGACCACCGTCGATTTACCACCACCGCTTGGGCCGACCAGCGCCACCACCTCGCCGGGGGCAATCTTTAAAGAAAGTGCCCTGATCACCAGTTCCTTGTCGTAAGCGAAATCAACCCCATCGAAGAAAACTTCACCGCTCACCTTCCCCAGATCAACAGCCTGAGGAGCATCACAAATCTCCGGAACCACGTCCAACACTTCAAAGACCCGTTCTGCCGCGCCGACCGCGCGCTGGATGTTATTGCTGACCTTGGTCAGGCGCTTTACCGGAGTGTACATCATTAAGATGGCGGCAATGAAGGAAAACAACTCCCCCTGAGTCATGGCCCCGGACAGCACTCTATGAATGCCGTACCAGCATACCGCTGCGACGCCAAAAGATGAAA
>JAIOSZ010000242.1 GCA_021107335.1 Desulfuromonadaceae bacterium
CCTGGTTAGCCTGTGACAAGATGGAAACGCCGGCCTGTTGCAGAATGTTCTGCTTGGTCATCATGGAGGTTTCCTGGGCGATATCCGCATCCAAGATACGGCTGCGGGCAGCGCTCAGGTTTTCAGCTACGTTGTTAAGGTTAGCGATAGTGGATTCAAAGCGGTTCTGAACCGCACCCAGGGATCCACGACTCTCGTCGATCTTCGACAGGGCAAGATCCACCGAGGTAATGGCCGCCGCTGCACCCGCTGCGGTAGAAACATCCACGGCGGTGCCTACGGCTGCGGTCGTCCCTGCCGTCAGACCAAAACCTGCTGGCGCTGTACCTGCAACGGTTACGTCCGCGCCAGAAGCCAAAGAGACCTGGCCGTAGGTTGTGGCGTTGGCGAAGCCCGTATTAGCAGCCGTATCTTCGGTGCCGGTAATGTCAATATTACGGCCGTCTGCAGCGACCAATTTGTATTGGTCGTTGTCCGTCAGTTCAGCCGTTACTCCCGAGTCGGAAGATACCGCGTTGATGGCCGCGACCATCTGGTCGGCCCGCTCAGATGCAGAGGCGGCAACACCGACTGCACCAATATCCTGTCCATTAATCACGACATCCCCAGCGACGAGGGCATTGGCGAAGCCAGTCGCGGCGGTGGAGGCAGCTGTTTCCGATGTAGCCGTAGCGGTTACTCCGGTGGTTGAACTAGAGGCATTAATAGCGTTGGCCGCCGACAGGGCCGAGGTGGCTCCAGATTGCGCGCCCCCTACATAGGAAACCCCATCATCGCTTGCAGCTGCGATAGCGGTAGTGTTAATGGTTAAGTCCCCAGCATCGGGGCTATAGGCGGTGGTGCTAGAGGCGGCACCCATCACCGTCGCTGATCCACCCACGCCGAGGTCGCTCGCTGCGGCGCTGGCGATACTAAAGGAGATGGTCTCCCCAGCATTGGCACCGATCTGGAAGCTATTATCGGTCATGCTGCCATCGAGCAGGGCCTTGCCGTTGAATTTGGTGGTCTGGGAAATCCGGTCCAGTTCGGCGGTGAGATGGGTCACCTCGTCCTGCAGAGATTGCCGGTCAGAAGCGCTGTTGGTGTCGTTTGCCGACTGAACAGCAATTTCGCGGACGCGCTGCAGGATGTTGGTGCTCTCGCCCAAGGCCCCTTCAGCCGTTTGCGCCAGGGAGATGCCGTCGTTGGAGTTACGGGCTGCTTGGTTGAGGCCGCGGATCTGAGCGGTCATGCGGTCGGAGATGGCCAGGCCGGCAGCATCGTCCTTGGCGCTGTTGACGCGCAGGCCCGAAGAGAGTCGCTCCATTGACTTGCCGAGAGCGCTTTGAGATTTGCCCAAGTTGCGTTGAGCGTTGAGGGACATTATGTTGGTGTTGATTGTTAATGCCATGCTGCTTTCCTCCGTGAAGAATGGTTGTCGGGCTTCCTTGCCCTGAGTTTAAAATGCCGGTGTTACTGTTGGCTGCAAAGTGGTTTGTTGTTTGACTGTCTTTTCGACAGTCGGGTTGAAGGTCTTTAGGCTCATTTTTGGGTTTTTTGCTCAGCTCCTTGACGCACCTCTTCGATGGTCGGCAAGGGGGTGCGGCTTTGATATAGGCTGCCGTCGAGAATCACCTGCAGGGCACATCGGGCTTCTGGCGCAAACAGGATGGGCGCCGCCAGGTTAAGGCTGATCTGCCGCTCGGGGGATACGGTCACTACGGCCAAGGCGAAGCATTCGGCATCCTCTTCAAGCTTCAGTTTTTGCCGTTCTTGCTGGTTCGGTGCTATTCGATAGTCCAGGAAAAAGTTGCTTGGGTCGGTGAGGATAAAGGCGATGGCTGGGTCCTCGACGCTCTGGATCCAGAACAGTGGGCCTTCCTTTTCGTTGGGCATGACGATGAAGTTATGCAGGTTCTCAAAGCCAATGAGCCCTTCGGGAAAGTTGAGCAGATTCTCTGCCTGGTATTCGATTTCGCCGAAGCGGGTAACGATTTTGTTCATTTCGTTGTTTTCCTTCCCACAAGGCTGCTGCTCAAGTCGTTCAGATCGGCAAGGTTCCATTGGGTGGCCTCCTGATTTTCCCGGCAGATACGGTCGTAGACCTCTTGCCGGTAGATTTTTTGCTCGACGGGGGCGTCGATGCCGATGCGCACGCCGCCTCCCTTTAATTCGATAACGGTGATTTTGATGTTGTCGCCGATGATGATGCCTTCACCGGTTTTTCTAGTCAGTACCAGCATGTCGCCCTCCCTGGCTTCTGGTCATGTGTTATCTGTATTCTTTTAAATCATTTACCGCAGAGGTCGCAGAGAGCGCAGAGGAAAACCCTTAAGAATTGGACCGTAACCAAAAAAAACGATAGGTCTTTTAGAGTTTAAACAGATCACCTTTGTTGTGGTTGTAGCCCCGGTTACGAACGATTTGCCTTTCTCTGCGCTCTCTGCGACCTCTGCGGTAAAAAAGCTTTTCGTTATTTTCCGTACAAGCCTAAAGGTAGTTGAGAATACTCAAGTCCGAGACCTTGGCGGTGACGTTGAGGGCCGCTTCAAAGGCTTGTTCCTGCTGGGTTAACGCGGTGATCACCTCGATGAGGTCGGCGTCTTCGTAGCGGGAGAGGACTTCTTGCATGTCGATTTTGATCGACTCCATGTGTTCTTGGGCATTCTCTACCCGGGTGGCGATGTTGCCCATCTGACTGCGCTTGCGGCTGACCTGCTCGGAGGCTTTTGTTAGATCGCCCAGGCGATCGAGGGCTGCATCGGCATCGCCGCTTTCTAGCTGGGATTGGATGTCGTCAAGCACCTCAAAAAGATTGACGCCGTCGGGGCCAAATCCCTCTCCCTGAAATAATTCGTTGCCGGTGAGATTGGCCTGAATCCTTTCACCGGGGGCGATTTCGAGCTCCATGTGGCCTGTGTCACCCGCATAGCTGGTGGAGTCGCTGCTGTCGGGGAAGGGCTCCGTGTCCTCTGCAAAGCCTGCAAAGATATATTTGCCATCGACCTTGGAATTGGCCAGAGAGTAGAGTTCGTCTTTGATGTGGCCGATGCTGTCGGAGAGACTGGTCAGATCGTTGGGACCCATGGCGCCGTTGCCGGCGGCAATGGTGGACTCTTGGGCACGAATCATCAAGTTGCCGATCTGGCCCAGGTGCGAATCGAGAATATTGAGGCGATCCGAGGCGCTGCCCATGGTGCGCAAATAGCGGTCGCTCTTTTGTACCTGGCTGCGGGCATTGAGCACGGGCCGAATGGCGGACGGATCGTCGGACGGTTTGTTGATGCGTTTGCCCGTGGCCGCAGAGGTGCGCAAGTCGAGTAGGGAGCTCTGGTTTTTGTTGAGCTGACTTAGCAGACTGCGGTAAACGGTGGCCTGGGTGGTTTTCATGATTTACCTCTTGATGGACAGGATGGTGTTCATCATCTCGTCGACCGTGGCAAGGAACTTGGCGGAAGCTTCAAAGCCCTTCTGGAATTGAATCAGGTTGATCATCTCTTCTTCGAGGGAGACGCCGACCTTGCCATCACGCAAGTTTTTAAGCTGAACCATGGTGTCCTCGTTGGCTGCCGTGGCCAGTTCGTTCTGGCCCGCTTCCAGGCCCACCTGGGAGCTGATGCGGGAATAGGCGCCGTTCAAGGTGTCTGTGCCATCGACGATCTTGGCGCTGCCGAGTTCGGCGATTTGCAGGGCGATGGTATTGTCGCCCGGTGCGGCGCTTTGGCCCGGTACTGTGCTTTGGCCTGCGGCAAGCTCACCTGGCGCACTCAGGGCAACGTTGAGGGCGTTAGCCGCGCCATCCCAGATATTAGCCGGTGGAGATGGTGCCGGTGGGGCGTCAAAAAACAGGACATCGGTGTTGCCGTTGAGATCGGTGCCGGTGGTATGCAGATCATTGACTCCCTTGGCCAGGCTATAGGCTAGTTTGTCGAGCTGCCCTTGCAAATCGGGAATCAGTTGGTCGCGCACCTCGAGCAGCCCCTTGAAGGCGCCGCCCAGGGTGGTGGTATCGATGGGAGTCGAGGTGCCATTACTGGTCACCTGTAGTTGCAGTTCGTCATCGCTGTTCACTTCCCCCACCAGGGTTAGGGCAGTGCTTTTCTGCACCAGGGGCTGACCGCCGGGCAGTTGGACCGAGACATGGCCGTCTTTATCTTCCAAACTCTGAATGCCGATGCTGGAAGAGAGATCGGCCAGTAACAGGTCCCGCTCGTCGCGGAAGGTGTTGGCCGACTGGCCGCTGCTTTCGATGGTGGAGATGCGAAGGTTGAGGTCGGCGACCCGTTGTAGGCTGCTGTTGACGCCGTCAACTTTGGACAGCAACGATTCATCGATGTTGCGTTTGACTCCATCGAGTTCAGCGGTGGCCGTATGAAAGGAGTCTGCCAGTAATTCGCCGCGCTGAATGACAATGTCCCGTTCGGTCTGGCCTCCGGGGTTGACAGTCAGTTCCTGCCAGGAATCGAAAAAATTGTCGATTTCGGTGCTGATTCCCCCATCCGAAATACCGAACACGCGCTCCAGTTCGGCCAGCGGAAAGGTCTTAGCATCGGCTTCGCCGTAAGCGACACTTTTATCTTGAATCTGAGTGGTGAGGAAGGCGTCGTGCTCGCGAACGATATTGCCGACCTTGACCCCCTGGCCGACGGTGAAACCATTGAAGTTTAGGGAAGGGTAGGGGGTGAGAATCGCCTTTTGCCGGGAATAGCCGGGGGTATTGACATTGGCAATATTGTTGCCGGCTATCTCGATGACCTTTTGATTGGTCGAGAGGCTGGTTTTTCCGGCATTTAGTGCGGTAAGCAGTCCACCCATCTCAGATCCTTCCGGAAAGTAGCCGGCCGCCGCGCTGCTGGCTGATTTGAGCGGCGCTGGCGCCGTAGGAGGTTGGCGCGGTACGTTGGCCAAAAAAGGTCATTTGTTCTCGTACCCAGCCTAAGGTCATATAGAACAGATAGGCGTTGCGACGATTTTCGTCCCGCACTTGGTTGGCCAGGTGCTGAATCTCTGGATCGCTCTGGTCGTCCATGCGCGAACCGATAGACTGCAGCAGCTGTTGCTTTGCTTCAGCGCTTTGCTGCAGCTTGGCCATATCGAGTCCTTTGGCCTCTTCCCGTTCTTGCAGAATCAGTTGCAGAAGACTTTCCAGGCGCTGTTTGAGGTCCGAGTCAGGCATGGTTATTAGCTTTCCGCCAAAAATTGCAGAAGACTCGCCGCGACCTTGCGCGTGTCTGGCTGGTAAGTGCCAGAGGAGATCTGCTCTTTGAGGGCCTGCAGCTTTTCGGAACGTTGCACATCGGAGCTGCTGCTAGCACTTTTGGCCTGCTTGACCTGCTGCAGGGTGTCGGAGAACTGCACCCGATCGCTACCGGCCGAGGAGCCGGCTTGGTCAGCCTTTTTTGCTTGGCCGCGGTTTTTGGCTTTGTTCAAGGAGCCGATGTCGTTGTTGCCGAATACTTTGTCGATAGTCATGGTTGCCACCTAAAGGCGATGGGGATTCCCTTGACGAGAATCCGATTAGGTATTGCTGGTCCGGCGAAGGTTTCGTTATTGATATAAGTTGCTGTTTTATAATGCCATTATTTTCTTGGTAGTGATTGGGTTTTCCTTGTGCTCACTATATCGACTTTATTTTGATAAAAGTTTAGAAAAAAATGCAGGCAGGGTACCAGGGGGGCGAAGAAAAAAATGCGAGGGGGTTATTTACTTGCTTCCAGTTGTTGCAGTTGGCGAAACAGGGCGTCGGCAATGCCCATGCCTTGCTTGCGGGTCATTTCGACGGCGACGTTTTGATCCATAAGGTCCTGAAAAATCTTTTGATCGTTGCCCTTGGGTAGCAGCCCGCCGTCGGGGACCGAAGCCCGCATGCTCTTGAGCATGGATTGGACCATGATCGCTTCGAAGTCCTGGCATTTTTGGCGCAGTTGTTCCGGATTTTTGCCGGACTGGCTCTCTGGTTTCTTGGCGCTGCTGGCCTGGCTCATAAGCATTTGGGGATCGAAGGATAGTTCCATGAGGGCTCTCAGGTTGTCGTTAAGAGATAGTTTTCGTGTCGTGGAGTTTTGTTCTCTCTTACTTATCGGCTGCGGCCTATAATTAATTTAGCTCAGTAATTTAGAGCCAAGCTTTTATCGCAGAGGTCGCAGAGAAAATCTTTTTATTCTTAGGATGGGTCTCCCTCTGCGTCTCTGCGCTCTCTGCGTTGAATGCTTTTACGCATTTATGCGTTATCGCCTTACAAAACCACCAGTTCGGCATGCAGGGCACCGGAAGCTTTGATGGCCTGGAAGATGGCGATCAGATCTCGTGGGGTGGCGCCGATGGCGTTGAGAGCCTGGGCCACGTCGCCGATACTGACTCCCATTTGCAGCACCACCAGATTGCCTGCATCCTCAGAGGCGGTGATGTCCGTTTCCGGTGTCGCAAACGTTTCGCCCATGGAGAAGGGGCCGGGTTGGGAGACCTGTGCGGATTCGCTGATAACCAGATTGAGATTGCCGTGGGAGACGGCTACGGTAGCGATGCGAACCCCCTCGCCCATGACAATGGTGCCGGTCTTCTCGTTGACCACGATCTTGGCCGTGGAATCTGGTTGAACTGGCAGTCTCTCCAGGGTAGCGACGAATTCCACCAATCGATCTCGGTAGGCCTGCGGGATGGACACGTTCAGGCTGGCGCTGTCAACGGGGGACGCCAGTGGGCTTTGAAAGTGGTTGTTGATCACTGTGGCGATGCGGGAAACTGTGGTGAAGTCAGGTTCCGCAAGTTGGTAACTGAGCTGATTGTCGGGGTTGAGGGCAAAGGGAATTTCTCTTTCCACAAAGGCGCCGCCAGGCAAACGGCCGACGGTGGGGTGGTTCTTTTGCACTTTGGCCGCCTTGCCGCCAAAGGCCAGGGAACCGACGATCAAGGGACCTTGAGCCACCGCATAGGTATTGCCGTCCGGTGCTTTGAGGGGGGTCATGAGCAGACTGCCGCCAGCCAGGCTACTGGCATCGCCGATGGAAGAGACCAGCACATCGATGGTGGTGCCGGTTTTGGCAAAGGGCGGCAGTTTAGCGGTAACGATGACCGCGGCCACGTTGTCGACCTTGACTTCATCCCGGTTGACGGTGACGCCGAGGCGCTCCATCATATTGACCAGCGACTGAATGGTAAATTGGGTGCCGTTACTGTCGCCGGTACCATTGAGGCCGATGACCAGACCGTAGCCGACGAGTTGGTTGCTGCGCACCCCTTCAAGCTGTGCGATATCCTTGATGCGTGCCGCCGAAATGGAGAGGGGCAGCAGCATCTGCAGAATCAGCAGTGCAGGCAGGGTGGCAATTAGGCGTCTCAGCATCGAAAATCTCCTTAGAACGGCCAGACGTTGTCGAGGATGCGGGTCATCCAGCCGGGACCCTGTTTGTCGCTGATAACCCCTTTACCCGTGTAGGCGATCTTGGCGTCGAGCACATACTTGGAGTCGATAACATTGCTCGATGAAATATCGTTCGGGCGCAC
>JAIOSZ010000234.1 GCA_021107335.1 Desulfuromonadaceae bacterium
CGGCAGAGCCATGCAACGCTGACCGGCACAACCGAAAGCCGAATTGATGATCCGGCGGGCCGACCAGTCCAGAGCAGCGTCGCGCAGAACCAGGGCGTGATTTTTTGCCTGGGTCAGAGCCTGAACCCGCTTGCCTGCGGCAGCACCGGTGGAATAGATCTTCAAACCAACGGAGGTAGAGCCGACAAAGGAGATACCGCGGATGTCCGGGTGGGACAGCAGATCGGTCAACTCGTTACGGCTGCAAGTAATCAGATTGACGACCCCTTTGGGCAGACCAGCTTCGATCAACAGCTCGAGCAGACGCATGCTGGTCATGGGCACCAGGCTGGCGGATTTCAGAACCACGGTATTGCCGGCGGCAATGGCCAGAGGGATAAACCAGCCAAAGGGAATCATCGCCGGGAAGTTGTAGGGCGCGATGCCGAGGAAGACACCGACCGCTTCGCGATAAAGCACCGTGTCGTGACCTCTGGTAACCTCCATGGTGGAGTGGCCCTGCATTTCCATAGGAGCCGCAACGGCTACCTCGCAGGCCTCGACCACCTTGTGCACGTCGCCACGCGCTTCGTTGAGATTCTTGCCCATTTCGGTGGCGAGAATCAGGGCCAGTTCTTCAAAGTTCTGGTTGACCAGGTCACGGAACTTGAACAGGACCTGGGTGCGGATGGCGGCGGGCTTGGCCGACCACTCGGGGAAGGCCGCCTTAGCCGACTGCACCACCGCTTCAACTTCTTCATTGGTACAACAGGGGGTCTCGGCGATCTGCACCCCGGTACTTGGATCCATGATGGCCATGAATTTGTCGGTTTTCGATTCCTTCCACTCATTGTCGATGCAATAGCGGAGTCTTTTCATTTCAAGGGCCAGTTCATGTGCTTCACCCATGGTGTTTCTCCCTTCTGGGTTTGAGGTAAATTCTTCTTGCTACAGGCAAGAGGCTTCGAGGTAATTACCGCACACAGTTGCCTGCGGGCTTACAAAAATTTAACTGTTTGGCTATTTAATTTGGTCAAAAAAGTAATTTAGCTGCTACAGGGCCGCACGTTAGAGCTCGACGATTTCACTCTTGGACGTCTTGCGCGGGTTATTTCCCGGGCTACTGCTGGCGATGGCATTTTCGGCCATTTTCTCAACCACCGGCTCCAGCTTCTCGCTGGTAACACCCAGTTCACTGAGCGTCGGTACTTCCAGCATCTTGATCAATCCCTTGACCTTTTCGGCTCCGACCTTGGCGACCCCCATGGCATTCTGATTGCCATTTCCGACCCCCATGGCCCGGGCGATATCGGCGTAACGCTGAGGATTTCCCGCCAGCGAATATTCCATGACGACGCCCAACAAGCAGGCGTTGGAAACCCCGTGGGGCACATGGAAGTTGGCGCCGATCGGTCTGGACATGCCGTGCACCAGGGCCACGGAAGCATTGGAGAAGGCAATTCCTGCCTGCAGCGCACCGAGCATGGTATTGGCCCGCGCCTCGCGGTTCTGGGGATTACCCCACGCTAGGAGCAGGTTCTTGCTGATCAACTGAATGGCCGAAAGAGCCAGCACATCGGTCATCGGCTGGGCCTTCTCCGAAACGTAAGCTTCAATGGCATGGGTCAGAGCATCCAACCCGGTGGCGGCGGTCAAGCCCCGCGGCATGTTCAGGGTCAACAGGGGGTCGACGATGGCGATCTGCGGCATGAGAAACGGACTGCCGATCAGCATCTTCACACCCCGACTAGTGTCGGTGATGATGCTAAACATGGTCGCCTCGCTACCAGTACCGGCAGTGGTCGGAACGGCCATCAGCGGCATCCCCGGCACGGTGAACTTATCCATACCCATATAATCTTCGATCTTGCCGGCATTGGTGGCCATGATGCTGACGGCCTTGGCCGCATCGATGGGACTGCCTCCGCCACAGGCAACAATGAAGTCGCACTCTTCTTCTTCGAGCATCTTCAACCCAGCTTCCACGTGGGACAGGTCGGGTTCGGAATTCACACCATCAAACACCGCAACCTGTATACCGTTATCTCGCAACGACTTGACCACAGGATCGATAGCGCCGACGGAGGCCAGGACCTTGTCGGTCATCAGCAGAGCTTTGCGTGCCCTGAGACGCTTAGCCTCAAGACCGACATTGGCGGCAGCCTCTTCGCCAAAATGAATAGTTGACGGCGTGCGAAACGGACGGGATGGAATCATGGTTTTGCCTCCTTGGTCTACGTCTATTTCTCTGGCTCCCGAAACGGGCAGCCAATGGGATTGTGTTTTAAGTCCTGCAAGGATCTCTCTTGACTAAATTTGTACAACAACAACTCGGACGGGTCAAGTAAAATTACAAATATATGGCTATTTAATTTCAGATGCTCGATATTCACGGTTTTTTCGCCGCAAACTCCGGACCTGCCGAGCTGTCTTGCCAGAATTTATACAGCGCATGTTTGAGGCAGCGGTAAGGGAGTGGGGCTCATCTGCAGACGCAAACAGGGGGGCAAAGATATTGCCCCCCCCTGTAGCCAGTCAACTTTGTATGTTGCCGCAGCGAACCTCTTGAATAGTCTCTACTGCGGACAGCCGCAAGCAACGTTCCCGGCGACGATTTCTTCCCAATCCGCCAACACATCGTGGCTCCAGCAATCATCGGCACCGGACGCTTCACGCATGACCAGGGCCAGGATATAGGCCAACTCCTGGACCGTTGCGCCCGTATCCAGAGCGCCCTTGAAATGCTTCAGCACACAGGGCTTGGAGCGGGCCTTGATGGAGACGGCAAAACAGATGTATTGATAGGTCCTCTCGTCAATAAATCGCTTCAGCTGATACAGTTCATCGGTCTGGTCCAACAGTTCTGCAAATTCCGGAAAAAATTTGGCAAGCAAACGCATACTTACTCCTTATAGCCCAATACTAAACCCACCTGTTGATCGAAGGGCCGACCTTCTACAGCGAAAGACTGTGCTTTATCTCAGCGACAAAAATGACCCCGGTGTGGCGGCCGCTGAAAACATGCAACATCTTCAGACTGATACACCGGGGCCTAAAAAATAACGATTGGCGCTATCCGCAGACGTTATAAACAATCTCTGCATCCAGCATGACCATGGCGCCAGAGCTGATCATACCCTTGAGCACAGGAATCAACGTTTGTAGCTTTTCTTCCGTATCGATGAACTCAATCACCATAGGCTGACACTTGGAAATGGTCAGACTCGGTATTTGGGTTCGACAGACTTTGCAGCAAAACCCGGACCCTTCGATACCCCTGAAAACCATGGAGCCGGCCAGCCCGTTCTGGAAGGCCTTTTCCACAATGGCTTCATAGAGGGGCTTATCGCCCAGCTTTTTGGTCTCATTGAGATAAATTCGCAACAACTTGCCTTTTCCTTCAGTACCCATCTCAAACCCCCTAAGCTTTCAGATCTTTGTTAGAAAACAGCTAAAACCTTCCCTGGCCCATCCAGCCCTGGAGCAGCCCCATA
>JAIOSZ010000066.1 GCA_021107335.1 Desulfuromonadaceae bacterium
GACTATAACTAAACCAATAATTGTCGATACCATAGCAGAAGACCGTTAATCAGAGCAGCAGGAATCTGATCCCCTCAAATTCAACTAGCATGACAACCTGCTCTATCAACGTGGCACCAAATATGGGAACGGTCACAGGCTCATAAAGCTTTGCGAAAACTTGCGGGCGACAAGGAAACTTGAAACCCTGGGCATCGGTGCAGAGATAGTCGCCGGGCTAGACGACCAAAATATTCTAATCAATGGTTTCGGTTGGTGGAATAACGATACGCTCGCAAACCTGAAAGGCTTCGATTACCGGCGGTTTGGTTTTGACACGGGCCATAGCAACTCCTTAACGTTTGTCATGAATACAACCCGCCCGTGTTTGCATAATGTTTGGCTCAGGATAAAAGGCCGTCAAGACAGGGAATGTTAAACTGAAAAGGCAGGTTATTCTGCTACCGGGGAGGAGAGGACATGAGCATACACGTCAGGCACGCCAGGTGGCCTATATTTGTGATTCTGACAGCATTGCTGCTTTGGGCCTGCAATCCCGTACCGCCTAAAGCACTCTTTTTAGACAGTGCGGCTTGGCCCGAGACTCTAGAACAGATCGCGCTGGTGGAAGTAAGTTATGATCGGCGCTATCGTCCGCCTCCGGGGCTCGACCTGACGGCGGAACTGAGGCGAGAGCTGAAACAGAAACTGGCAGCCAAAGGCTACCGGCTACTTCTTGCCGACCAAGGGGAAGAGATCTACCACGATAAGAAGAGCGCCGCCGAACTGACCGCACGAGCACCGAAAGGGGCCGATGCGGTCCTGACGCTGCATATCGACTTTCTGTTTCTGCCCGCCACTCTGAGGGAGCGCAACCCACCGCCTGAAGCTGAGATCGCCGGTGAAGCTCGGCTGGTAAGTACGGTGGGCAATCGAGAATTGTGGCGGGGCCGTGGCAACGGCCAAGCTGGAGGAGCGGCGGCCATGCCGATAGTTTTTGCCACGCGCCTGCGTCAGGAGGCGTTGGCCGACATGATAAGCAAGCTCTTTGCCACCCTGCCAGACAATCACTAGCCAGAAATCCGTTACCCCCTACTCCATGCCGACGTCGTAATTAAAGGGCGAGGTGCCAGCCAGGCCCTGGCCCCGCTTAAGGGCTTCGAGTACTTTTTTGCCTTGCGCTGAGAAAGGGCCGACATGAGCCAAATCGACGATGAAATGTTGGCAACCGAGCTTCTGTAATTCCTGCATCCTGTCGAGCAAGGAAAAATCGGTCTCCGAACAGAGTACCGTCAGCCCAGCCCGCTTTTCGATACGATAACCATCGCCCCGGTCGGACTGCAGCCGACTGCCGGGCCGCAGACCGCCAATGCGAATACGGGAGGTGATCAGCGGCACCGCTCCGTACACGGTAATAGCCGCATCGCCATCACCCTGCCGGGCCAACAACTCACCCAGATTGTTTCGATCATCCTCCAGATAAAGAACTGTTTCCTGCGCTCCCAGTTCCCGCCAAGCCTGAACCGCTTGGCTGTTAAGACTGAACAGGCGGAAGCCGGTACTCAATTGCAGCGAGGAGGCATCGTCGAACAGATCAAAATGGCCCAGGTTATTAAGCCGGAACGATTTAAAACCCCGCTCGATGAGAATCGCCACTGCGGCACGGTAGTCGGCCCAGTCCTGATCCAGAATGACAAAGGGAAGATCCCATATCACCTGGGATTCACGACCGGTCAAACGGCGGCCAAGGCTCTGCATTGTAGATGGCGAAAGGGGTATCTGTACCCGATCGACCCCGGCATCGTTGAGGATATGGGCATCCCGCGGTTGACCGACGGCCACGGTGATCTGCCGAGACGGGGCGCGTTGTGCCCCCTGCGGTGAAAACAGCGCGGCGCGGGCCTGTTCCAAGTGACTATGACGGGCAGCCTTACGCTCCCGGGCCACCAGTTCGGCCAACTGTCGATAGAAATCGCGGCGCAATTCTTTAAGTCGGCTGGGGGGAATGACCACCGGCGGCAGCTCACTGACTCGAAAACTGCGCAAAACGAAGGGCGCTTCGCCACTGCGTTCAAAGACCCCCTGCAGGGTCTCCTTGCTAATCGGGCTGCTACTGGCCGGATGGACCGTTACCGGATAACTACACTCTAGACTCCAGGGGCCGCACTCAGCCGTCACGGTGAGGGTTTCACCGACTAGGCCGACCTCCATGCTCACCGGCAACGGAGCTTTCCCGGCCTGCTGTAGCTTGCGTCGACAGGCCGGCTCGCTGAGGGTAAAGGCCTGTCCGGAAGCAACCTTGAACACCGTATCGCCCACCTTAAAGGTGTTGCGAAAAGGACTATTGACCGTTACCTGGGCACCGGTGGAGACCACTTTAACGGCTTTGCGACCGAGAAACAGTTCGCGTACGGTAAAGGCGGTGCCGGCCCGATCGCTTTTGGGCTGAATTCGCAAACGGTCTCCAACATGCAGACGGTCACGACTCTTAAAGGTTAGCTGCGTACCCCGAACCGCCTGTACCTCACCGAGAAAGCGGCCGGTGGCCCCCTTGAGGGTCGGGATGGCGATATCGGTGGGATTGGGACCGGGGAGAAAACCCTTGGTCGGCAAACGACCGAAGGAGGCCTTGAGCAGCTCTTTAGACTGCTTAAGCACCGCGGCACGCTGCTGCTGCGGAGCGTCGAGCACTTGGCGGTAGGCGGCGACCACGTTGGCCACATACTCGGCGCTCTTCATCCGACCTTCAATCTTGAAGCTACCAATCCCAGCCGCAGCTAATTCAGGCAGCAGATCGATGGCCGAAAGGTCGTTGGGCGAGAAATAGTAGCCATCCTTACCGCGACTGCTGTAGATGCGCCGACAGGGCTGGGCACAACGTCCACGATTACCGCTTCTGCCGCCGAGCCAGGTGGAAAAGTAGCACTGGCCGGAGAAGCAGAAGCATAGGGCACCATGGACAAAATGCTCCAGCTCCATAGTGGTGTTACGGCGGATGACTGCGATCTCCTCCAAAGTCAGCTCGCGGGCCAACACCGCGCGGGTGAAGCCCATTTTCTCCAGCATGCGCACACCGGCGCTGTTGTGAATGGTCATCTGGGTCGAGGCGTGCAGTCGCAAACCGGGAAAATGATCGCGAATCAACCGCCACACGGCCAGATCCTGCAGAATCACTCCGTCCACCGCCATGGCCTCTAGGGCCGCCAGGGTCTCGACCAGACGGGGCAGCTCGACTTCTTTGACCAGGGTGTTGACGGTTACATAGATCTGCCGGTCGCGCTGGCGGGCATAGGACAACATACCCTCCAGTTCGGTCAGATTGATATTGCGCGCCTTGGCTCGAGCAGAAAATTCCTTGAGACCGCAATAGACGGCATCAGCACCGTTTTCCATAGCGGCGAAAAAAGCTTCCAGGCTGCCAGCGGGGGCAAGTAATTGGGATTTTAGCGATCGATCAGTCATGTTTTTTGAGTTCTTTCCATCCCCAGCACGCTTGTGGAGATGAAGCCTTGTAGGGCTGTCAGGCAAGGTTGGATCGTTATTTATAAATTTACAGCGAGTCGAGTAGCATTATCGTTTACAAACTTCTGGAACCAAAGAGAAAGAGACCGCGCTTACCGCCGGTCTCTGTCAATGCAAAGCCTTGTAACTCTATCACGCCCCGCCAATGCTGAGCAACTGCTACTACAACAGCCCCTGGTCTGCGAAACTGATATAGCCCTCGGAACCGATGACAATGTGATCGAGAACCCGCACCCCCATGAGCTCACCGGCTTCCCGTAAACGGGCGGTGATTTCCCGGTCTTCCCGGCTCGGGGTCGGATCTCCTGAAGGGTGGTTATGAACCAGAAGCAGCGCAGCGGCCGATTCCCGCACCACCGCAGAAAACACCTCGCGGGGGTGGACGATGCTGGCAGTCAGGCTGCCTTCGGAGATCTGCACCTCCCGCAACAAGCGGTTTTTGCTGTCGAGGAGCAGCACGATGAACAGTTCCCGCTTACGATCAGCCAAACGACCGCGAAAATGTTGATAGACCTCTTGCGGATGACTGTAGCGACTGCCGGCGCGCAGAGGCTGCTCTTGAAAACGTCGTGCAATCTCGAACACCGCCTGCAGTTCCGCCGCCTTAGCCGGTCCAATGCCTTTGACCGTTTGCAATTCGGCCAGCGAGGCGCTGGCCAGCTGTTGCAGGGAACCAAACCGGTCGAGGAGCAACCGGGCATGGTCCAGAGCACTCATTTTCGAGGTAGCGTCACCGGTGCGCAGTACTAGGGCCAGCAACTCGGCCGCACTGAGAATCTGAGCGCCACGCTGCAACAGCTTTTCCCGCGGTCGTTCGTCTTCGGGCCAATCCTTGATACGATGCATGGACCATCTCCTTCCAAAAAAGATTGGACCAAGCTAACACGGACGCGATAGATTACCAATTTAAAAGAAAAGCACTTCAAGACGGGATATAATTAACACCATAGCAGCGCAAGAACCACAGGCGGTTTTAGCTGTAATCTGCATAAGGGGGGGGGGAAATCAATGCCCATGTTTGCACGACCAAAGGTCGGATTGGCACTAGGGGGAGGCGCCGCCC
>JAIOSZ010000318.1 GCA_021107335.1 Desulfuromonadaceae bacterium
CGGGCATTCTCTATAGCATGCTCAAGCCTTTCAGCAATCGGGGCATCAATTTGAGCAAGATCGAGAGCCGGCCGATGAAAAAGAAGGCCTGGGAATACGTCTTTTTCCTCGACATGGACGGTCATGTACAGGATCCAATGGTGGCGGAAGCCATCGAAGAATTGCGGGGCTGCTGTCAGGAACTTCGGGTGCTTGGCTCATATTCTCGTTCGCACTGAGGCGGTTTTGTCCTCCCCTTGAAATGGATGTCATAGAATGCAGGATGTACTGATACCTAAAATGACCGTGATCGGCACCGGTCTCATCGGCGGTTCGTTAGCCCTGGCCCTCAAGGCGGCCGGAGTGGTGGGTGAGGTGACTGGGGTCGGCCGGGGGTTGGCTAATCTGGAAGAAGCCCTGGGGCTTGGCGTAATCGATCGCTTCAGTCAGGATGCCGAGGCGGCGGTAGCCGACGCTGATCTGGTGTTCCTGTCCACACCGGTAATGACCCTGCCGGTTATGGCGGCTCGGGTGCTGCCGCGCATGAAGCCGGGGGCGATTCTAACCGACGGTGGCAGCGTCAAGGAACGCATCGTGGCTGAAATCGAACCGATGGTGCCGGATGGAGTTCATTTTGTACCTGGCCACCCTATCGCAGGGACTGAAAAGAGCGGCTCCGCTGCTGCTTTCGCCACTCTTTACCGTGATCGGCGTTGTATATTGACCCCCACTGAGAGGACCGATGAGGCGGCGTTGGAGCTGGTGCGGCGCATGTGGCAGGCGGCCGGCAGCGAGGTGGTGATCATGGATGTGGCCAAGCACGACCGTATCCTGGCCGCCATCAGCCATCTGCCCCACATGGTGGCCTATGCGCTGGTCAACGCTGTGGCCAGCGATGACCGCTACGGCGAGGATCTCCTTACATATTCCGCCGGGGGGTTTCGTGATTTTACTCGCATTGCTTCTTCCGATCCGGCCATGTGGCGGGATATCGCCTTAACCAATCGAGAGGCCCTGCTGGAGATGATCGGTGGTTTTGAGTCGATGCTGGCAGAGCTTAAGCAGGATATTGCCGCGGGTAATGACGACAGTCTTTTTAACTTTTTTCTGCGTTCCAAAGAACGGCGCGATGCCCTTCTCTGATAGCGCTTCGGAATTCTATTCATGAAACAGCAGACCGTCGCTTCTTCCGGCCCATTGCGCGGCGAAATATCCGTTCCCGGCGATAAGTCCATCTCCCATCGCTCCATCATGCTCGGTTCCCTGGCCAGCGGTACCACCCTGGTGCACGGCTTCCTCGAAGGAGAGGACAGCTTGGCCACCCTGCGGGCCTTTCGCACTATGGGGATCGATATCGAGGAACTTGGCGCTGGTCAGTTGCGTATTGAGGGTCGTGGTTTATACGGTCTGCAGGAGCCAGCCGACGTCATCGATTGCGGCAATTCCGGCACCACCATGCGGTTGATGCTCGGGCTGCTGTCTGGCCAATCCTTTTTTAGCGTCTTGAGTGGCGATCAGTATCTGCGTCGTCGCCCCATGAAACGGGTAGTCGGTCCCCTCGGGTCCATGGGGGCACGCATCTGGGGGCGTTGCGATGGAGAGCGGGCGCCTTTGGCCATTCAAGGTGGACCGCTGCAGGCCTCGTCCTATGATTCGCCTATTGCCAGCGCCCAGGTCAAGTCGGCTCTGATGTTGGCCGGGCTCTATGCCGAGGGTGAAACCACAGTGCGTGAGCCTCATTTGTCCCGTGACCACAGCGAACGAATGCTGAGTTATTTCGGTGCCGATGTACGGCCCTTTGCTGGGGGGGTGACTATCGACGGTGGTCCCGACCTGATCGGTCAAGAGGTCTTTGTTCCGGGAGATATTTCTTCGGCGGCCTTTTTCATGGTGGCGGCTCTGATTACCCCCGGCTCCGAACTACTGATCCGTAACGTCGGCGTGAATCCGACCCGTAGCGGTATCATCGATATTTTGCGCCAGATGGGCGGTTCTATCGAATTGGTCGATTCGCGGGAGCGTTCGGGAGAACCGGTGGCGGATCTGCTGGTGCGCAGCAGTGAGCTGCAAGGTATCGAGATCGGTGGGGCTCTGGTGCCCCGGGCCATCGATGAATTTCCAGTCATCAGTGTTGCAGCCTGTTTTGCCAAGGGTACGACAGTCATTCGAGATGCCCATGAGCTGCGGGTTAAGGAAACCGACCGTATTGCGGCCATGTGCGACGCTTTAAATGCTGTTGGTGGTCGGGTTGAACCTCGAGAAGACGGGATGAGCATCTGCGGTGTCGATCAGTTGACTGGTGGCACGGTGGCTTCTTGCGGTGATCATCGAATCGCCATGAGCATGGCGGTTGCCGCCTTGCAATCTTCAGCGCCCATCACTGTGGATGACACCGGCTGTACCGAGACCTCCTTTCCAGGATTTTGGCAACTGTTGCAGCAGCTGTCCTGCTAAGCCTTGGTGGTGTCGCAAAAAGTCCGACCTACGGCGTTACAGTATTTTTTCAGGACCTCGAAATACTAGATGTATGCCTTTACCTCTGAAAAAACACCAAGCCTTGGTGGTCGAAAATTTTGCTTAGCCATCCTATGGGTTTTTTAGAATGCCTCAAGTTTTACCAGGGAGAACCTTTTGAAACGAGAACTGATCGTTGCGATAGACGGGCCGTCTGGCTCAGGTAAAAGTACTCTTAGTCGCTTGCTGGCCGCGGCCCTCAATTATATCAATATCGACACGGGCGCCATGTATCGTTCTGTTGGCTTGGCGGCTCATCGGGGCGCTATCGACCCAGCGGATACCCAGGCTCTGACCGAGCTCTGCGATCGGTTGACTATCGAGTTCGTTCGCAACGGCACTTTGGAGCGCGTGTTGCTTGATGGTGAAGACGTCAGCGAGGCGATTCGCACGCCGGAAATGAGCCTGATGGCATCGCGGGTGTCGGCCTGCCTGGCAGTGCGGGATGCTATGGGGCACTTGCAGAGGGAAATGGGCAACCGTGGAGGCGTGGTTCTCGAGGGGCGTGATATCGGCACTGTGGTCTTTCCGCAGGCCGAGGTTAAATTCTTTCTCTTGGCCAGTGCCGCTGAACGCGGCCGGCGTCGTTTTGAAGAACTACGGGCTAAGGGACTGCAGGTCGATCTGCAACAGACCATCGACGAGGTGGAGCAGCGGGACGCCGCCGACTGTAATCGTCAACATGCGCCTCTGCTACAGGCGGACGACGCTTTGGCTATCGATACCACCACCATGACTATTGAGCAGGTGCTGCAAGAAATGCTAGAGATCGTAAACAAGCGACGCCTGCAGGGTTGTGTAGCGCAAGAGCGGGGAGAATAGGGCGTTGAAAATTATCCTGGCGGAAAGCGCTGGTTTCTGCTTCGGCGTTAAGAGGGCAACCCAGTTGGCCTTCAAGGCGGCGGAGGAAAATTGTCCGATCTGCTCCCTCGGCCCTATCATCCATTCGCCGCAGGTGGTGGAAAGGCTGGAAAAAAAAGGGGTGAAGGTAGTGCAGAAGGTGGAGGATATCGCAGCGGGGACGGTGATCATTCGTTCCCACGGCATCACGGCCGGAGAGTTGGCCGATATTCATGCCCGTAACTTGACCCCGGTCGATGCGACCTGCCCATTCGTCAAGAAGGTCCAGGATTATGCTACTTTGCTCTGCGCGGAAGGCTATGCGGTGGTGCTGGTGGGGGAGAAAGACCATCCCGAGGTGCAGGGCATCATCTCTTATACCGGCCATGCCGAGGTGGCAGTGGTGGCCAATAGTGAGGAGGCGCAGCATTTGCCGGATCAATTTAAAATCGGTATTGTCGCCCAGACGACTCAGTCTTTTGAAAACCTTCGTCAGGTGGCGGAAGTCTGCCTGAAAAAATCCAAAGAAATTCGCGTTTTTAACACCATTTGCGATGCGACTACGGTGCGCCAGGAAGAAGCCCGTAAAATTGCTAAACAGGCTGATCTGATGCTTGTTGTCGGCGGTTTTAATAGTGCCAATACCACGCGCCTAGCGCAGATCTGCCGGGCGCTTCAGGCCAAAACCTATCATGTTGAAATTGCGGACCAGATTGAATCAGAATGGTTTGTTGGTGTAAAGAAGGTCGGAATCACTGCCGGTGCATCCACCCCACGGTGGATTATAGACGAAGTGGTTGAGCGGGTAGGGTCATTTAAAGATTGATGGCGTCGCAAAACATCCGTCCTGTGGCGTTGCGGCGTTTTTCGGGATCTCGACAATCTAGGTGTATGCCTTCATCCCCCGAAAAAACACCAGGCCTTGTAGAACAAAATCTTTATTTAGCCATCCTATTAAAGCTTTTGCGAATGCACCTTAAATTAAATAAAGAGGTTTGTTTTTAAGGGTTTGTTTTTTTTTAAATTCATGTTATCTTCCCCGCCGTGACTCAAAGTCATGCTGTCGTCGGACGACAGGATTTTTCCGAGGGGGTACGTTACTAACAATGGTTGAAAGCAAAGAGAAAATCGACAAGAACAAGAAAGTGGATCTGTTTGGCGATGACCTGGGCATGGATGAAGGCGAGCAGAGTTTTAGCGACCTTTTTGAAAGCAGCATCAAAGAACTGAATGTTGGAGATGTGGTCGAAGGGACAATTGTCCAGATCAATCCCGACACTGTGGTGGTTGATGTGGGCTATAAGTCCGAAGGCATCATTCCGCTCGCCGAGCTAGCCGATGAAAACGGCGAGGTTGACGTTAACGTTGGTGACAAGCTTGATGTTCTATTCGAGCGTC
>JAIOSZ010000149.1 GCA_021107335.1 Desulfuromonadaceae bacterium
CTAAAGGGCGCTCTATACGTTAATTATCACTTGAGCTATACTCAACCATATGCTCGCAACCATCAAGTACACACTTTTTTGATACGTAGTACCCTTTTAGGTACGTATATACAATTGAGGAGTTGAGATGCAAACCAATCAGTCGACACCGGAACTTATGATCTATCGTGATAAAGAATACAAGTGCGGAATCGATGTTACTCTGGCGGTGGTCGGAGGGAAATACAAGGCCTCGATCCTCTGGCACTTGGCACAGGATGTCATGCGCTTTTCGGCGTTGCAGCGGCAATTTTCCAGCATCACTCGCAAAATGTTGACACAGCAACTGCGAGAGCTTGAGGCCGATGGATTGGTGTACCGTGAGGTCTTCCCACAGGTGCCACCTAAGGTTGAATATTCTCTGACGGTGAAGGGGAGAAGTATCTACCCCATCCTTGAAAAAATGTGCGAATGGGGCCAAGTCTTCTTGCAAGACTAAGTATGGCACTTAGCGGGCATTATACAAGGGCACCGGGGATGGCTATCGTGTAAAACTACTCGCTCAATTTATTGCGCTACTTCCAAAGCAAAAAGGCCCGCCTGAAAACAGGTCGGGCCTTTCTTTTAATCTATGGGCTACAAGAATCTCTGCCCATTTGGTTCAGATCATCTATCTAAGGTCTTGTAATAATCCACGGGATGCTTTTTCATAATTTAAGCATCGCCTTCCTACGATAAATGCTAAAAACCAATTGCAGATACCACCTTCAAGAAGTGCAGCCCTGCAACGGCCCTCTCAGTAGCCTTCAACTAATAGCGATTCGTAGAGATTGACCGTATGGTTCTTGATCCGGCGCAGGGCGATCGCGGTATCGCTAAAGATAAGAGACGACAGGGCGCTGCAAGAGCCGGTCTTCATTCGAACGAGGTGGGCATCACGAATGACGTCTGCCAAATCGTTGAGCCGGCCAGCTTCCTTCCGCACGTCGATCATGCTGCCGCTACCCTCGCTTTGAAGCAGCTGCGCCGCCTGGGTGTAAAAAGCAAAGACCTCGGTGTGGAAACCTTTCAGGTTATCCCAGGCGTCTTCGCTGAAATCGAGCTCGTTCTTTTCAAGCCGCTTCAAATAGGAGCTGACGGAGGTCGCATAGTCCGCTATCGATTCGAGCTCATCAGCGGCGCGAATGTAAGCATAAGCCCGATCCGTTTGTTCCAGGCTGGCCTGGCCAGCCTGCATCAGAGAGACGGTGAAAGTCGTGATTTCTTTCTGCATGACATCCGTCTCTTCCTCGATCTCTTTGATTTTCTGGAAAAAACGCGCCCGCCCCTTTAGGTCGGGCTGCAGCTGACTGCCGACATCGTGCAGAACTTCGTGGACTTCGTCCTGCATCCGTCTGAGTTCCTCGTGGACCATCGAAACGCCCATGGCCACCGGCATGCTGCCGGGCGGGCCGATATACTTGAATGGCCCTTTTCCCACCTCTCCGGTGTCAGGTATGATTTTTACGACCAACCTTTCCAGATACTGGAGAAAGGGCACCATAATTAGGGTCGCCGAAATATTGAAAAAGGAGTGACCGAAGGCAATATGGGCTGCAACGTAGGGCCGTCCCCCTTGACTGTTAACGTAATCGGACGCGCCGGGCACAAGTCGCTCGACCAAGCCGATGAAGGGGGTAAAGAGCGAAATGATAATGAGTACACCAACGACATTGAACACGCTGTGAGCCATAGCGGCCCGCCTTGCGGTAACGGTGCTGCCGAGAGCCGCGAGTTGGGCGGTGATCGTCGTGCCGATATTCTCCCCCAAGACCAAGGCGACAGCGGTCGGCATCGGTATGGCGCCCGTCGAGGCAAGAGCAATGGTGATGCCAAGCATCGCCGAACTGCTCTGGATGACCATGGTCATCAGACAGCCGATGGCGGCGCAGCCAAGAAGGCTCGGCAGCGATTGGGCATCGAGAAGGAGCATCAGGTTCCTGAAGCCCTCGGCATTACGTAGCGGCTTAAAGGCCCCGCTCATGATCTCCAGGCCGAAAAAGATCATCCCCAGGGCGACTAGAACCTTGGCAATTCCCGAAATACGCTCATTTTTTACAAACAGCATCGGAAAGATGCCGACGCCGACCAGCAACAAGCCGAACTTGCCGATATGGACGGCAAGAATCCAGCCGGTGATGGTGGTGCCGATGTTAGCACCCAAAATGACCCCGATCGCCTGACTAAGCTGCATCAGGCCGGCGTTGGTCATTCCGACGACCATAACGGTGGTGATCGACGAGGATTGGACAAAGGCCGTAACGCTCAGACCAACCAATACCGCTAAGAAACGATTGGTGGTAACACAAGAGATGGCTTTTTGGATCAGCCCGCCCGAAAGGATCTGCAGACTTTCCGACAGGTATTTCATTCCGAGAATAAAAAGCCCAAGCCCGCCCAGGACGGTGTAGCCCATCTTAAAAGGTTCAATCATATTCAAAATCTCGAAAGTAGAGGTTTACAGAAGCGCACACTCTCACCAAAAAAATTTACACGCTAGTAATACGATTGACAGCTCTTACGCGCAAGTCTTTTTAGCATATATTGGTTAGGTTTTCCATCGGATCTATCGCCGGGGGTATTGGCGGCCCTTTCTCATTTTGCAGGGCTCGCAAGAATCTCATATCTTAACCACACCTGACCCATAGAATACTCTAGTCCAATATGTTGGGTACTTTCTTTCTTCTGAGAGTTGCAGGCTAGACTCCTGGTGGCAATTCCGCAGTCAATATCGACATTACCAACCCAGACCCATCTGCCAAGCCCAAACTCAACAATTAAAACAGAAAAAAGCCAACTCCAAAAATGAAGATGACTTCCCTAACTGTCATCGCCGTGAAAAAGCGGTGTTCAGGGTCAGGCTAGACGATAAGGTCTAAATGGTGTGCTGCGCTGGGAAGGTCCGAAGGATTTGAAGAGAGATTTTTCCTGCCGGAACTTTCTGTTTTTTACTGTACCAATGTGTAAGGCCCGCCGCTTATAGCCCGGGCCTTTTTTCAATAATATGGAATCTAACTGTCCACCAGTTTTTCCGGAAGTTTGCAACCACCAGAATATTTGAATGTGGTTCTATGTGATCTACATCTGTTTCGATAGGCAACCTCCTTCCACAAGAGGGCTTCCCCCCTCATCTTTATTATACGCTCATTGCGCTGAGATTACATCCGGCGGTAGGTTTTGCAAGTTCCGGGAGCACCAACACTCTGGACGCGAGACGAGAATCGGAACTCATGCAGTCTCCCCCTGCTCATCAGGTTATGTTTAATGTGGAACAACTTCTGGAACGTTTTATCTATCGATAAATTTCAAAACGCCAAAGAGTCTGTTTCACCTGCCTGACCTGCCAAATTTCTCGGGAATTTTCCAAGCGTGACAGATAGCGGCGAGGTTGCTCGGGAGACAATCGTTCGGTTGGTGTTAGGCGAAAAAACGATAGTGACCCCTAATCCAGTTGGTATAATCAAGTACATGTTTCGAATTCAATGACTTGTCGGTAGCCGTTCCCGCTGAAATACGTTTAACATAATGCCCCTCCGTTCTTATGTTGACATGCTGCATAAATTTACCGTACGCGGATTATGGTTGCAAAAAGGTGGCATTCTGGCAGCGTTTTGCCATGTTTATGTCCATTCCGATTGGAAGTTTCAAGGAAAGTGGCGGATTAAAAAGCAAACACTGCAAGTCGCATAATTTAATGGTTGGGCATAAGATATGAGTCCACTCACGATTATTATCATAGCTTCCTGGTTCGCGGGTTTAGCTGCCTTCGCCGGCGGGATTGTCGCCTGGCTAGAGAACAGCGCAGACTCAGTGATAAAGCGTGAGTTCACGCACGGTGTCATCGCCTTCGGCGGCGGCATTCTCGTTGCCGCGGTTGCTTTTGCACTGCTCCCGCAGGCAATGATCGTCCTAAGTCCCGTGAGCCTCGCCTTCATATTCTGTGCTGGCGGGGTGTTGTTCTGCATTCTCGACGCATATCTGAGCAACCGCGGTGATACGAAAGCCCAGTTTATGGCCATGCTATTGGACTTCCTGCCGGAAGCCCTAGCCCTTGGTGCAGTGTTTGGACACGACCGCCGACTGGGCGTATTGCTGGCAGCGTTCATTGGTGCTCAGAACTTGCCTGAGGGTTTCAACTCTTTCCGGGAGATGGGGACCGTCGGCGTTAGCTCTCGTGGTGCGCTCATGGCCCTTTTAGCAGTCAGTTTTCTCGGTCCAATTGCGGCATGCACCGGTTACTTCTTTCTTCAAGATCAGACCAAGTTGACTGCGGGCATCATGGCTTTAGCCGGAGGTGGCATCATGTACCTCATCTTTCAGGACATTGCTCCGCAATCGAAGATCAGAAGACACTGGATACCGGCGCTTGGCGCAGTGATGGGTTTCGCCGTTGGGATAATCGGGAAACAGTTGATAGGTTGAAACAGTACGAGCGCCCAACCAGAAAAATCCAGCGTACGCGGTAAGCCGTGCCGCTGATTTGCGGCGTTAGGGCTTAAAGGCCAGATGCTAAACTTTCTCAATAAACTGAATTGGCTTCATCTTTTAGTAGGCCTAATTCCACAGGTTTTGGAGGGATAAGCATGGAGTTTGTATTCGATCATATCGTCATTAACATTGTCGACATCGATAAAATGATCCAATTTTATACAGAAATTCTACAATTGCCGGGCGAGAGACTGGAGGAGTTTAGTGCGGGACAGGTTCCTTTCCCCTCTGTAAGGCTTTCTGCTGACAGCATCATCGACCTGTTTCCGAAAAAGATGTGGGAGAAAACCAATCCCGACGAAGTATGTCGTCCCAACCTCAACCATTTCTGCTTAGCGTCTGACGAAGCTAGCTCAAAAGCTCTTCAGGTAAGACTTAAGGAGCAAGGAGTTGTTGTTGAGGAAGGACCAGTCAAGCGCTGGGGGGCACATGGGTCCGGCACGTCAATTTATTTTAGAGATCCTGAAGGAAATACGATTGAGATCCGTTATTACTCTGATGAGGAAAGCACGCTTCACTGTTTTCTTGACTCCTGAAAATACAGTGGCACTCAATTCTTTTAGTAGAAACTGGTATGTTCAATGTTCACGCCCTAAGAAGAAACTGTCTGATAATGTACCACCTGCAAGACACCAAAAGCCCTCAATCCGTAGATTGAGGGCTTTTCTGATATGTCAGGGGTTCTGAGCCCCCTGTGTCCAGGGCGACCCCTGCCGTAAGAACAACGCTGGAAAACTGCGGACGAAAAGTATATTATTGCTCAAACTAAAACAGGTAGCAGGAGGCACAAATGATGCGAACGGCTCATCTCATCTATTTTTCCCCAACTGGGACCACCAAAAAAATATCCGCAAGCATCGCCCAGGGCCTTGGTGCGAAGAACGTCACCCACTACGACGTGACGCTGCCGGACTCCAACTTCGAAACCGTCCTGACCGACGGCGTGGCGATTATCGGCATCCCGGTTTATGCTGGTCGCGTGCCGGAGCTTTGCCTGCAACGCCTGCAAGCAATCACCTCAAAGGGCGTGCCTGCCGTTCTTGTCGCTCTCTATGGCAACCGCGAGTTCGAAGATGCCCTAGTCGAACTTCGCGATGTATCTGTCGCAAAGGGGTTCAATGTCATTGCTGCCGGAGCCTTCATCGGCGAACACTCCTGCTCCACCCCGGCGCGACCCATCGCCGCTAGCAGACCCAACACCGAGGATTTGAAACTGGCCGTTCAGTTCGGGAAACAGGTTGCAGCGAAAATTGAGCGCAACGCTTTTGCCAACCCAGAGATCAACGGCAATGTGCCCTACAAAGACCGTGTGCAAATTGGTGGAGTAGCGCCAGAAACAGACAGCGAAAAATGCACTCTCTGCGGAAAATGCGCAGCGGTTTGCCCTACGGGCGTTATCATTGTATCCGTCTCGGTCACAACACATGCCGACAACTGCATCATGTGCTGCGCCTGCGTCAAGACATGTGAGGTTGAGGCCCGCCCCTTCAACCATCCGCGGATTGAGGAAAGGCGAGCGATACTGCAAAAGAATTGCAGCATGCCAAAAGCGCCGGAAGTCTTTTTTTAGAGGATATCAGTAATAAGTTCGCTGACGATTTAAGACGGACCGGTTACAACATGTCCCCAGCAGAGACAGGCGCCGTTGGGTGTCTCGGATTGCACTACCCATCAGACACGGAAAGCCCGCCATATGAATTTGGCGGGCTTTTCTCGCATTGCAGGGAATTTGAGATTTTAGATCATCGCCCCTCAACGACCGAAAAATTTCAATGACACAACTGATTGGACAGCCAAGAGCTTGGACATGAAAGCCGGTCTGGGCTACACTTTGGACTAAAGGAAGATTAGAGAATGATAAATCGGCCCCGGATTTCGGTCGGATTTCGACAGGGGGTAATCGAAAATAATGCATAAAAAAGCGGCTGCCCCCAACCGGGACAGCCGCTTTTTTTCAGGTATGGCGGGTTATCAATAGGCCGCCGGCGGAGCCAATGCGGCCTTCCATTTGTTGCTGAAGTTGTGCTTGATCCAGTTGGGATCCCACCATTCCACCGGGTTGACCGGCACGCCGGCGATGACCACCCCGTAGTGCAGATGGTCGCCGCCGGCCATGCCGGTGGCCCCGGTGCGGCCGATGATCTGTCCCTTGTCGACCTGGTCGCCGACGCTGGCGCTGATGGTGCTGAGGTGGGCATAGAGGGTCTGCAGGCCGAGGCCGTGGTCGACGACCACGCAATTGCCGTAGATGCCGAGGTAGTCAGCGAAGACCACGGAGCCGCTGTTGGCGGCCGGTACCGGCGAGTTGGCAAGCGAGGCGAGGTCGATGCCTAGATGGGTCTGCTGGTCGACTTTGTTGCCGCCGTAGATATAGGCGCGTTGTTCGTTAAAGCCGGCCCGGTTGGCGGCGTTGGGCAGGCGCAGAAAGGCGCCCTGCCAGGAGGGGCTGGCGGCGGTCTGGCGGCTGAATTCCTTCAGTTTGGTCCGGTTCTGTTGGCGCAGCTCGCGGTTGACGCACAAAAAGATGTCGAGCATGTTCTCGGCCTCGGGGTAGCGGTCTTGAAATTTCGGCATCTTGCTGTCGAGGAACTGCTGGCTGAGGTTGATGCGATCACGTTTGGGTGGCCGGGGATTGGTGTGGTAGTAGAAGCTGGCTTTGCGCTCGTTGCCGGCCCGGTCGACGGCGATCAGGCGCGGCAGGAAAGCCGCCTGCTGCATATCGTAAGGGAAGGCGAACAGGCAGGCGTAAAAGCCTTTCTCCTGAAGGTAGCCGGGGAAAAAGTATTCGCCGATCTGCACCCCGCTGCGCTCGACCTCCTCGGAGACCTTGTACAGCACCAGGCCGGCGCCGCACTGATTGAGATTGTGGGCCCGGGTCAGTACCGAAACCACCGGCGGCCGGGAGTCGTAGTCAAAACTGAAGCTTTCGCTGACGGTGTTGGCCAGAATGGCCTGGTCGGTGGCGGTCACCTCCAGGGTCAGCGGCCCGTTCTTGAGCTTGACGTCCTTCAAGCTCAGGTCAAGGAGTCGGCTGGCGGTGCCGCGCTGGTAGTCGGAGCGCAGCAGCTCGATGGTCTGATCGCCCTGGGTGACAGTGACCAGCACGTTTTTCAGACCCGCGCCCTCATCTTCCAGAGTCAGGACCGGCGGGCGCTTGGCCGATATGGGGCCGACCGAGGGGGTCAGGGTTAGGCTCGGGGCCTGGTTGTCTCGGAGCAGAAAAAAGCCGCCGCCGGCAAAGACGACTACTAGCAGCAAAATGGTCAGGGCGTAATGCTTCAACGGGGATCCTCCAGTGAAAAGGTCTGTGTTTATTGGGTTGTTGTGTTGCAGGCGCGGCCTGTCAGCCGCGCACCAAGCGGTACCAGCCGGCAGCGACCAGCCCCCAGAGCAGGCAGAGGCTGCCGATCAACAGCGGTGTCAGGGCGCCGTAACCGAGCCCGAACAGGCCGCGTCCGGCCTGCGGAAAGAGCACCAGCAAAATGTAGGCGGCCGGGGTCAGACTGATCAAAATGCCTCGCAGCGGCACCCGGTTGGGTAGCAACGGCAACACCAGCAGCAGTCCGCAGAGACCGCCGAAGATCAGGCGGTGATAGAGCCAGTTGCTGGTCAGGCGTGGGCCCAAGGCGATCCCCGGCCAGTTGGTGACCCCGTCCCTTCCCTGCAGCCAGAAGACCAGCAGGCGAGCAGGGCGGCGCGCGATTGCCGAGACATGGAGATATCCTTTGCCCCCCCTCAGTAGCTATGCTGTAACTGGGCAGGAATACGCCCGCGTGACAATATACTTGGATACCTGGGTTAACATTCAGCACATGAGGCACGCCACCGGTGTGATCGTAGTGCCCGTGGCTCAGCACCAGAATATCAGCCTGTGACAGATCACATTCCAGCGCGCATGCGTTCCCCGGCAAGGCAGGTCCTTGCCCCGTGTCGAATAGAATCCGCGTGTATGCTGTCTCGATCCATAACGAGAAGCCGTGTTCTACCGATAGACCATCATCGCCGTAATTATCGACCAGAATCGAGAGTTTGATTTCTCCCTTTTGCATGGCCGTTTCAACCTCTCCATGAACTTAGCTTCAGCCCAGGCCATGGTCTGCCCGTCAATGACCAGTTCGCCTCTCAATCGATACAATGGTGGCGAGGCATTGAGGAGCCGCGCCCGCAATTCCATCCGTGCATCACAAGGAACAAACTTCACGAAGCGAACGTGGAGGTCACCTGTTACCCCCTCAATACCCTGATGGAACAGGCAATGGGTCATGGCCGCATCGAGCAATGCACTGATCACCCCACCATGAATAATTCCTTGGTAGCCTTGGAGTCCTGGATGCGCTTGGAATATAGGTTACATAAATTGCTAAACCCTCGATTTTAGGGGCTTGTGAAGTTCGATTATGTAACCTTATTTCTTTTATCTCACGATAAGAAAAACCCTTGATCCGTAGATTGAGGGCTTTTGGCGTCTTACGAGTTGTGATTTTGAGACAATATTTTCTTCGACTTAAAGACCAGCATAATCAGTTGTTTCCCCCTGTGTCAGGAAGTTAACCTAGTCCAACCCCGGCGCTCTCCCCAAAACCCTGATCATTTCCATCGCTGGACGAGGTATAGTCCCTTATACCAGCATGAACCGCACCGACAGCGAGGGACGAACAGTGTATTTTTTCATCCGGCAAACCGCCCAGAGCATCGGCGACCTGTTTGTCGGTTAGCTCAAGGGCCTTTTCCATCGTCATCCCTTTTACTATTTCTGTGGTCATGGAAGCCGTTGCGATGGCTGCAGGGCATCCCTTGATCATGAATTTCGTATCGCTGATGATATCGTTGCAGAATTTGAGAAAAAGCAGAAGGCTGTCGCCACACTTCGGATCTCCAACCTTTATGATGGCATCTGCATCCTCAATTACCCCGATATTCCGTGGATTCATGACATGATCCATTACCAGTTCGGTATACAAGACATTCGTCTCCTTTTGCTGTTATTATATAGGGTCCGGGGATCGATACGCCTGTTTCACTGCGTATCAAAAGTCAGATATATTACCGGACGCTCCGGTGATCACTCTATCTCCGAAGACAGTTTCTAAGCCATCAGCGTGAAATTGGCTGCAGATATCATCGGTAAGGTCAGCAACATCGAGCAGTTTCCAACGGCGAAACACTTGATCGGCTATGTCAGTTGCCATCCCCGCGTCAACTCATCAGACACCAAGGAGGGGCGGCCTTTATGGGCACCCGTTTTGCCGCTGTTCGATCATAAAGAAAAGCAAGGGTTTGACGGGGAGTTATTAAGAACGTATCTGACCCTGGGCCCCTTCCGGTTTCATTTTCTCTTTATACCAACCTTCCTGCGGCATTGAATCAAAGCATGTCGGCTTCGGGTTTATCCATTTGCCTTCTGATGTAATTTGCCATTTAGTATATAAATCCATTGGCGAGGCGGTTTTGTCTATACGATAGCCCTCAGGATGAAAACCTTTTTGGATATCTGTAGCTTCAAATTTTTCATCCACCATTTTCGCTCCTCGTTTTCTTTCAGGTTACTGAGAGTCTGGTCTCCTTTTATCAACCGAACGGTTCGCTTCACCGGTGGTTATGCGTTCGTTTTTTTTCAAAAGTCAACATCCCCCTCACACAAACCGATTATCCGACCGTTTATGATTTACCTCCTCCTGCGAGGACTTCATCCAGCCGGAGGTTGCTCCCTCTCGGTAATCGAA
>JAIOSZ010000345.1 GCA_021107335.1 Desulfuromonadaceae bacterium
GTTGGCCGAGTGCTATGGTATCGACGCGCGAGCCGACGTTGCCGAGGTGGTGGCTGCCAGCGAAGTTGTAGTGCTGGCGATTAAGCCGCAGCTTGTACCGCTGGTAATGCCTGGAATTGCCGCAGCTTTTGATCCGAGCAAACTGCTGGTCTCTATTGCTGCCGGCGTGACCAGCCAGACCTTGGAGGGTTACTTAAGTGGCGAACCTCGGGTTATTCGGGTGATGCCCAACACGCCGGCCCTGGTCAGCGCCGCCGCCACGGCGATCTGTCGTGGGAGTCATGCCAGCGAAGACGATCTCTCGACGGCTCGGCAGTTGTTTGAGGCGGTGGGAATTGTACGGGTAGTCAGCGAAGGGCAGATGGACGCGGTGACCGGTGTTTCCGGTTCGGGACCAGCCTATATCTATACCGTGATTGAAGCTATGGCGGCGGGTGGCGTGCAGCAGGGGTTGACCATGGATGTGGCTCTGGATCCGGCAGCTCAGACCGTGTTCGGTGCCGCCAAGTTGGTAATGGAGAGCGGCGAACATCCGGCAATTCTTAGGGATAAGGTCTGTTCTCCGGGGGGCACGACTATCGAGGCGGTCAAGACCTTGGAGAAAAAAGGCTTGCGAGCTGCTTTGATGGAGGCCGTGAGCCGAGCGGCGCAACGCTCTCAGGAGTTAGGTCGTAAGTGAAGTTGACTCCCTGGCAACAATGAACTAAAAAACGCCACCCGAAATAGGGTGGCGTTTTTTTTTCGCAGAGTCGTTTAGTGGCTCAGGTAGAGGTCCGCGGCGATCGCCAGGGCCGAGAGGACAAAAATAATCAAATAATTGAGCCCCTCTTTGCTGTGATCGATGGAGGAGAGGATATAGCTGACGGCCTTCTGATCTTCTGCTTTTAAGTTGTTTTGATTGACCTTGGAGATCAGGTCCATGCCGCGGATGGCGTTCTTGCGCTTGCGGGTGATGCGATAGCGGTGCAGAAAGAATCCGCAATAGCCCAGCACTCCTGCATACCAGATGGGGCGAAACAGGGGGGGGTAGAGGGAGTCGGCGATGAGCAGTACGCGGAAGCAGATGGAGGAAAAAAGGCCAAGAACAAAAATAGCGTTAATGATGGACGCGGGTAATTCCTTAGGAGCATTCATGATGGAGGTCGTTACCGAAGTTGAGGCGGCCGGTCCGGTTTGAAGCCTCTGCCAAAGGGGCGCTTTTGAAAACCGTAACGTTTAAGGCTGCCGGGTTATTGGTGGGCCATTCGTTGGCGGAAGAACTCGCTCAGCTGCAGACGGAGGCTGTCTCGGGTCTTACGGAAGTCTGTCATGATCTCTTCTGCACTGCCTTGGGTCTGACTCGGATCGGTAAAACCCATAGAGTGTCGCCTAACGCCGCCGAAATAGAGGGGACAATTCTTTTTCGCCTCGGCGCTCAAGGTGATGACGTAATCGAAGAGCTCCCGTTCATAGTGGCTGAGGCCGTTGGAAGCCTGAGAGCCGAGGTCGATCCCCAGTTCGGCCATAACCGCTATGGCCTGCGGATTGAGGTTCTGGGTTGTCACTCCTGCGGAAACGGCTTCTAGGCAGTCGCCAAAATCAAAACTCACCAGGGCTGCAGCCATAGGGCTAAGGCAGGAGTTGTCGGTGCAAAGAAACAGGGCGCGCTGTTTCATGCGGCCCTCCGTTTTTTGCTGTTGGTGAGCGCGGTTGATACTTTCGTAAAGGGCGATCTGTTCCGCCTGGGAAAGTTTACGCTGACAGGGTTTCGACTCACGCAGGCAGACGGAACAGCGGGTGTCAGTGCACCACAGGCAATGCCGACAGTCGGGACAAGGATGTTTTTTTAGCATTGCCTTCTCCTTTTAATCATTGTAGGCAGGCAAAGATTGTTATGCAAGTAATTTCAGGTGGCTACGCAGATACCAGGCCTCGCACAGCTCACAGGACAGGAGTAGAAAGATCGCCAGTGCTATGCCAGGAACGGTCAATGATTGGAACACCAGAAGCAGCCAGCAGATGCACAGATAGGCGACCTTGCAGAGGGTAGCCCAGCTGAGAAAGGCAGTGCGGTGCTTGGCTGAATAAGCGCCGCGATAGATATAGATGATTCCCGAAACAGCAGGGTAGAGGGCACATATAGCCAGAGGCAGGGCGATGTACTGGCGTAGCTCAACGTTCAGGCCCATTGCCTGACCCAACACCATGCGATTGAAAGGATAGGCGATGGCCAGGGTGATCAGTCCCATGCCTAGGGCGACTCGTCGGTAAAATATCGTCAAGGTTTGGTAGTCAGCACGATCCTTGACCAGTGTCAGGTAGGCCTGCTGCAGATTACGCATTGGCCCGGCCAGTAAAAAGATAAAACCGCGAATAATCCCAAAGGCAGCCAGCGCCGGAGCGCTGTCGGGAAGGCGGCTGATGATTGCACTGATCATGAGGGGTACGGTCTGTTGCATGGCCGAAGAAAAGGACAGGGGTAAGGCATAACGAAAGATAGCCCCCAGGCTTTTTTCAACCTCCGCCGCACAGGGGGTATAGGTTTTCCAGGCAAACCAGACCATGAAGATCGTTTCCACAACGATACAGGCCAACAGGGCAAAGGCGCCGATGGCGGCCCCGCTGAACCAATGGCGGCCAAGCAGCAGGAAGCCGACCAGCGACAGAATTCGGATCAAGGTGGCCAGAGAAACCAAGCCGGTGCGTCGGGCGCGAATCACGATACCTTGGCAGAGGCCGCGAACGCCGGTGAAGAAGGGCAGAAAGGTCAAGATGGCCAGCACCGAGCGGGCTTCATCGGAAATTGCCGGGCTGACGCCGATCAACTGTTCAAAGACCAGCTTGCCGAGGGGGGTATAGGCGACCAGGGCCAACAACACCGAAACATACAGGGCGACGGCCACAACGTAGAGTCCGACCCCCAGCAGGGAACGCCGCCCGCGTATCAGGGCAATGGCAATGGTGTGGTTCTGGTACGCCGGTGAGGCGAGGCACAGGTGCAGCACGATCGCGATGGAAAAACCGGCGAGGGTCAGGACCGGCTGAGCGAGACGGGCCAGGGCGGCATTGATGAGGGAATGGGAGAGGCTCATCAACTGCACGTTGAGTAGCAGCGGAAAGAAAAAGAAGGCGATCTCTCGCTGGGAGAGGCGATAGTCGGAACTTACCAAGGGTTCTCCGCGGGGAACAGGCGCAGCAAGTCGGCGGTTGTATTGGCCAGATAGTCGTATGTTAAACCATCGTCGTTACCGTAGCCGAAGGCGCAGAAACAGGTTTTGACGCCGGCAGCCTGTCCGGCCCGCAGATCGGTATGGTGGTCACCGATCATCACCGCGGCTTCCGGGGTACTCTCCAGTTCACACAGGGCCTGCAACACCGGTTGCGGGTCGGGCTTTTTGGGCAGTTTTCCGTTGCTGGCGATGATAGCGCAGAAAAAGGCGTCGAGGCCAAGTTCACAGAGGATGGCCAGGGTGAGGTCGTAGGATTTGTTGGTTACCACCGCCATTTTTTCGCCCTGATGCTGCATGAGAAAGTTTTCGACGCCGGGCATGATCCGGGTTTCATCCAGCAGGTGGGTTCGATAAAGAACCAAAAAGCGCTGCACCTGTTGTGCAGAAAAAGCCTCTTCCGGCAATGCCCTGCGGACCAGCATGGTGGCACCGTCCCCGACCTGTTGGGCAATTATCTTGTGCGGCAATGGGGACAGGGACAGCTCGCTGCGCAACAGATTGACAGCGGTCGCCAGATCGGGCAGGGAATCGACCAGTGTGCCATCGAGGTCAAACAGAAACGTGTCGGTCTTCATAGCTCCCTCCTGTATTTGCAATTATCCTTTGAACCACGATCCCAGCCAGGCTAAAGCGCCGGTCTCTTCTATCTTGTAATAAAGAATAACCGCTACGGCCAAGGGCGCCAGATAGCGAATCAAGAAATGCCAGATCGGATAGACCCAGCCGGCGCCGCCGGAAAGAAGTTCTTTTTTCTCCTCGGAACCCTTCCAGAACCAGCCGACATAGACGGCGATGAGCAGGCCGCTGATGGGCAGCAGATAGTTGGAGGCGATAAGGTCGACGGAGTCAAAGAAATTGCGCTCGCCGATCAGGTGCCAGTC
>JAIOSZ010000008.1 GCA_021107335.1 Desulfuromonadaceae bacterium
ATAATTTTTCTTTTAGCTGCTTGATGGCATTGCGATTGAGGGTTTGAGCGCAATAGGTGCCCCCTTTGCTTGACCCTACTCCATCCTTCCACTGTGCCACTCTTTTGTTCCGACTATTGATAAGTTGATAATCCAAATCCAGAGAAGCGGCACCAGCACCAAAACCGATAAAAACTCTGGCGGCCCGGTTACCGGGGTTAAAATTATCAACGCGAATAACTAGCAGATGACCGGCACGACTGAAATCACCCCGGGATTTGAGTAGCTTTGCTGAATAACCGGCTCGCTTCAATTGTTTGATTATGTCGCGATCCATCCAGGTTCCTACCCGTTGCAACTCAATAATTTGATCCTCAGTCATGCTGCTGGTGTCACCACGGAGCGACAGAACCGAAATCATTCCATCCGATGTTGCTACCCCAGTTGCTTGCTTGGGAGCCCTGGTTACGCAGCCAGAGACCAGGGTAATAAACAGGACTAAAATACCGAGCAGTAATGATTTGTTTTGCAAGATTCTCTCCTTGTGGGTGTGATAACGGTGAGATGGTGATAAGAATTGTTTTCAGGGTCGCCGCCGCAGGCACCTTCAATCGACGTCCGGTGGCACCCACACACGTTTCTGCAACCCACAATCTTTCCTTATGGCGAATTAAGCTATCATCCCCTCATTAGACCGGTCAACGAAAAACCCCTCATGTCCGGGCTCGGCCTACTGCCCTCAAACCCCAAATCCAACAATGTCCGACTTGATTGAAACACACCCTCTACACCTGGATCCAGAACCGAAAACCTTGCACTTCATACCCAAAGACAGGCATAATAGGCTGTCGTGTATCGGCGACATGGATTGCTGGCAGAACGGGCAACAGGTCCTGCCCCTACGGCCGAACAACAAAAGGCACACTGACCTGGAGGTTAGCTTTGTGAATCATCAAGACCTTGCTGAATTAATCAATTCCCCGGAGCGGATTACCACCCTCAGCACCGCTGGCTCCGACGGCACCCCCAATTCCGCAGTCATCGGCTCGGCTTTCATGGCTGATGAAGACCACATCTGGATCGGCCTGGCCGACAACCGGACCGGGGCCAACCTGGCGGCCAATCCCAAGGCGATGCTGCTGGCCTGCCGACCAGGAAGCACGGTGCTGGACTGGAAGGGGGGGCGTCTTACCCTCGAACTGGCTGCCATGGAAACCCAGGGAGAGCGTTTCGACCTGATGGTCGAGCGTATCAGGTCCACTGCCGGCCGGTTCGCTGCCCGTTCCATCCGCCAACTGGCCATCTGCCGCATCTCAGAGGTACGTCCCCTGGCCGAACTTGGCAAACGCAAGAGGTAATTCCTTCCCAGCTGGCACTCGCATGTCCTGTTCCCGTTGCTTCAGCATCTTCTTTTCATTTTTCCGTCTCCTAAAAATTGACATCGCCAGCGCATATCGCTACTATCCGAGGTCGTTCTAATGCTCTGTCTTTTTATTTTTTATCAGTAAAACCATCAACCTCGGCCACCAGCAGACCACCACTTCAGGAATAATGCGAATCCTTCTGATCAATCCCCCCAACTGCGGCCGTAGCATCCCAGAAGAACGCTTCGGCATCGATTCGCTGAAACAAATTTTCCGCGGAGAACCCCTCGCCCTAGAAGTGCTGGCCGGAAACCTGACGGGGCATGAGGTGCGCATCCTCGACCTAAAGGTGGAACCGGGTGCCCTGCCTGCCGAATTGGCCAGCTTTGCCCCCGATCTGGTCGGCTTTACAGCAATGACCTGCGAAGCCAACACGGTACTACGCTTGGCGAAGGAAGTCAGGGAGAGCTGTAGCGCCAGGGTGGTCGTTGGCGGGGTACACGCTTCTAATGATCCAGAATTTTTCAACCGGCCGGAAATTGACTTCGTGGTCGTCGGCTTGGGAAAAAAATCCCTGCGTGAACTAGTCGATCGTTTGGAAAAAGGCGCTGAAGTGGCGAATATAGCAGGAATCGCCGTTACCAACCCCAGCCGACCGCTGAGTTGGCGGGTCAGAAACTACGGCCCAGAAGACCTGGTAGAGGAACAGCCCCCCCGCTACGATCTGGTTGAAAACTACCGCCCCGATTACACCCTGAGGGCCCTGGGCCTGGAGATGGGCTTCGTCGCCTCAGCCTGCGGCTGCCCCTTCAACTGTTCCTTCTGTTGCATCGCCCCGATAACCGGCGGGCGTTACTTGACCTGCAACGTCAAAACTGTGCTGCGTGATATCCGCTGTCTGAAACACACCCCGGTTATCCGTCTAGTCGACGCCAACACCTTCGGTGATCCCGAGCACGCCCGGCTTTTGGCGGAGGCGATTCGGGACGAAGGCATCCGCAAGCACTTTGTGGCCGACGTCCGCTCCGATACCGTTGTGCGACATCCCGAATTGCTGCAGCTATGGAAGGGAATCGGCCTGCGAGCTGTGATTATCGGCCTGGAAGAGGTTAGCGACTCGGCTCTCGAAGGGATGAACAAAGCCTGCAACGCCGCAGTCAACCGGGAGGCCATCCGGATTCTGCGCCAGATCGGCTTGACCATCGTCGGCGACTTCATCATTTCGCCAGATTACGACGAACGCCGGTTCGACACCCTGGCCGCCTGGACCGAAGAGAACCCTATCGACCTGCCCATGTACACGATTCTAACCCCTTTGCCTGGCACCGCCCTGTATGCAACCATGAAGGACCAGGTTTCCAACCACGATCTCGACTACTATACCCTGACCAATGCCGTCGTCCCGACCTTCCTTGAGGAGAGGACGTTTTACGAGAAGTTCGCCGCCCTGATCAAAACCGGTCACGACGGTGCCAGACTGTAGTAAAAGGAATACTGAAATGGCCGTTTACATTACCGACCTGGCAACCTTTTTGCCAAATGCCCCGGTTTCCAACGATCAGATGGAACAGGTCCTGGGTATGGTCAACCAGGTTCCCTCGCGAACTAGGCGGATCATCCTGCGCAACAACCGGATAAAGACCCGCCACTACGCTATCGATCCACAATCGGGAGAAACCACTCACACCAATGCCGGAATGACCGCCGAGGCAATTCGTCAGCTTCAGCCTTTTCCCGGTTTTTCCGCAAAAGACATCGAATGTCTCGGTTGTGGAACATCCTCCCCCGATCAGGTCATGCCCGGGCACGGCCAGATGGTTCATGGAGAAATCGGCGGATCTCCCTGTGAGGTGGTAAGTGCTGCGGGGATCTGCATGTCGGGCATGGCGGCAATGAAGTATGCCTACATGAATGTCGCCCTCGGCCTGACCCGCAACGCCGTGGCGACCGGGTCGGAACTGGCCTCTACCTTCCTGCGCTCGGAACTCTGTGATCGGGTGGATTCGCGCAAGGCCGAAGCCCTGGAATCCCAGCCAGTATTGGCCTTTGAGGCCGACTTTCTGCGCTGGATGCTCTCTGACGGCGCCGGGGCCGCTTTCCTCACCGATCAACCGGCAGCAGATCGTCTGTCCTTGCGCATCGACTGGATCGACCTGGTTTCCTTCGCCAACGAACTGGAAACCTGCATGTATGCCGGGGCGACAAAAAATGAAGACGGCTCTTTGACCGGCTGGCGGGACCAGCCCTCTCAGTCCGAGGCCGAAAAAAAGGGCGCCTTCCTGATCAAACAGGACGTGAAACTGCTCAACCGAGAGATCGTCATCACCGCCGCCGACCGCACCCTGCCACGCTTGATGGACCGATACGGCCTCAAGGCGGAGGAAATTGACTGGTTTCTGCCCCACTACTCATCGGACTACTTTCGCCTACAACTGTTCGAAAGAATGAAGGATCTGGGGTTCGAAATTCCTCTGGAACGATGGTTCACCAACCTGAGCGAAAAAGGGAACACCGGCGCCGCCTCTATCTTCATCATCCTCGAGGAGTTTTTCCGCTCCGGCAAGATCAAGAAGGGTCAGAAGATTCTCTGTTTCATCCCAGAAAGCGGTCGTTTTTCAATGTGTTACATGCTATTGACGGCCGTATAGTCCAGAGCACTGTTCGACCAAGACGAATAAAAAAAGGGAGCGGCCCGCCAGGCGTCGCTCCCTTTTTTATCCCATGCGGTCATCTTCCCCGCCAGAATCTCATATTTGACCTTGCTGTTGCCAACGTTCCGGCAGCCTCCCTCGAGGTCGGCCTTAACCTACAACCTGTTTTCGGCCCCGGCCAGAAAGACAAGTAGACCAAACTCTTTCTGTTTCTTCATACTCCCTCTACTTTTACGAATTCTCCGTACGGATGAAAGCCGCCAGAGTTTCGATCGACTCCAGCACTTCCCGACTGGTATCTTCCCCGCCGATACGAACACCAAAGCGTTTTTGCACGGCTACTACCAGTTCCACAGCATCAAGGGAATCGAGTCCCAAGGGGGAATCCGGTCCGATCAGCGGTGCCGTATCTGAAAATTCCTCCGGTGCGTCAGGCACGTTGCAGGCATCGATAATCAACTCTTTCAGCTCTTTTTCCAATGTCAATTCAAGTGTCGGAACCATTACTTATCCACTCCTGATAGCTATGTATAATTCAAACTATTAACCAGTATCTAACCAAAACAACCAGATGAGCACAGTGCATTTATATATGGGAATCGAACCATTTTTCCCCAGGCCAAGGAAATCGAACGCATGCGCGGAGGCGTAGCTATCTAGTGTCCATCCGGAAACTTTGAATGGACACAGTGCTGTTTTCATATGGGAAACGAGCAATTTTTTCCAAGGTCAAGGAAATCAAGCGCTTGCACGGAGGCGTAGCTGTTTACGCCGCACACGCAAGGGCGCGGATTGACGCCGAGATTGGGGAAAAGAGCCGTTTCCGAAGAAAACTCACTAGCCGGCAAAACCTGATTACAGATACCCCGGCATTAACAGCCGGTTCGTCCCTGTCGGTGAAATACCCACCAAGAGAGACCCAGGGTTACGACGAAAAAGGCCAACAGAAAAAAGACATTGTCCGCCACCGCCGGCAGGCCCTCGCCCCGTACAAAAATTTCCAAGAATCCGTCGAGCCCCCAAGACAAGGGAGAAAAGGCACTAATGGCCTGCATACCCCGCGGCATCACGTAAACCGGCACCATGACCCCGCCCAGGGCAGCGGCCACAACAACGGAAACCGCGCCAAACATGGAGGCCTGTTCAAAGCTGCGGGCGGCGGTTCCAACCAGCAGGCCGAAGCCGGTGGCAGCCAGTGCGGCGCACAGGGCAAGCAGGTAGACAGACGGAAGCCGGCCATGAAGCTCGAGCACCGGGGTGCCGAACAGCGGCAATAAAAACCTGCCAACGGCCAGCATAAGACTAAACTGCACCATGCACACCAGAGCAAAAGCGGCGATCTTGCCGAGCAGAATGACACCGTAGGAAACCGGCAGGGTACGCAGCCGCAGCAGAGTCCCTTCTTGTCGTTCACGCAGCAGGGCTCCCGAAAGGGGCACGACAATGAAAAACATACCGAACAGCGCCCAGGCCGGAACATTCTGCTGTACGGCATTGGGCATCGGCCGATCGGGTCTGTCGGAGGCAGGCTGTTCGCGCACTGAAAGTAGGCTGTCCACGACCAGCAAACGGTGCAATTCCTTTTCGCCAAGGACCGTCCCGCCCATCAGGAAGCCACGGCTTCTGACGGCAAGGGCGGTATTGAGAGCCCGGCTCAATTCCTGTCCTTTTTCTTCGGTTTCGATGCCCATCAACACCTGGTTAAGAGAACCGGTCACCGCGGTGCGAAAAATACCCTGCACCGTCGGGTCAAAAAACACCAACAAGGTGGGCATAGCCTCTGTTGCAACCTGCGGCTCTTCCCTTCGCTTTTTGCTAAAGGCATCTCTAGCCTGCTCCCGGGAGCGTACGCGAAAAACCCGGCTCGCCCCGGCAGGAATGACGATGCCGAATTGATAATCTCCTTCGGCCACCAACCGACGGGCTGCCGCCTCGGTTAACGGTTCATCGTCTACCCGTTCCACCAACTTCAGAGAATCCACAGCACCGAGGCGTTCCCGCACCTTTGCTGCCAGCATATCCCCGTCTTCATCGACAAAAAGGATCCGCATCCCGCTCGCCCCGGTGGTTTCAAGAATATTGTTCTGCACCAAAGAGACCACCAGCACCAGCACCGCAGGCATGAAGAACAGGACCAGCAAGCCGGGGCGGTCACGGCTTAGAACCAGCAGATCTTTACAGAATGTCGCCCAAAATTGTTTCATCGCTAAAAGGTGCCTTCCCTGCCCGGTCCGGGCTAGTCCCGCAACTGCCGTCCGGTCAACTGCAAGAAAAGATCTTCCAGATTCCGGCACCCTTCACCGGCGGCTATCAGTTCCTCGGGCAGGCCTTCGGCGATCACTCTACCGCCATCGATAATTGCCAGCCGGGAGCACAGTTGCTGCGCTTCTTCCATGTGATGGGTGGTATAGACTAGAGTCATCCCCTGTTTTCTCAGACGGGCCAGGTTTTCCAGAATGGCATTGCGAGACTGGGGATCAATGCCCACCGTCGGCTCGTCAAGAAATAGCAGCCGCGGGCGATGGACGATCCCCGCCGCCAGGTTGGCGCGGCGCTTCATACCACCCGAACAGGTTTCGATGCGCTGCGCGCCGTGGTCCCGCAATCCGACCAGATCGAGACATTCCTCCACCCGCCGTTTCAAATCCTTGCCCCCCATGCCGAACAGACGCCCGAAATAGCACAGGTTCTCCCTGACGGTCAGGGTCGGATAGAGAGCGACCTCCTGAGGAACCAAGCCAATCATCCGCCGGACCTTATGCGGTTTGCGCAAAAGATCAACATCGCACACTCGCAGACTGCCCGCGGCGGGACGCAGCAAATTTGTCAACATGGCGATAGTGGTGGTTTTACCCGCGCCATTGGGCCCGAGCAGACCGAATACCTCCCCTTCGGGAATGGTGAGGGACAAATCGACCACGGCCGGCTGTGCACTGCCCGGATAGCGATACACCAAACCTGTCGCCACAACGATCTCCGAACCCGAAGCAGGTTCAGGCTGAAACTGCGGCTGCCTGACGGTCATCTTGTTTCACCGTAAAAACAAGGCGTAGAAACGATCATATTTCGGCCAGCAGACAGCGAAACAATTTTTCCTCGCGGTCGGCACAATCACGCAGAATAGCGGCCAGAGCGGGAAAGGAGGTTTCTTCTTCACCCCGCCCCTTGCAGCGACGGGCAGCGAACAGGGCCAAATCTCGCCAGCGATCGCCGATTTCGGTCAGCTCACGGGAGAGTTCAGCCAATCGCGGCAGTTCCAGCAACTCGGCGGCCTCCTGCAGGAAGGCCGCGTAAATGAAGCGAAACCCTCCGCCTCCGGTGCCGATCTCTTCCTGCATGCGGATCAGATGTCCAAGATACTGTATGGCTCGTTTCTGACCGAGCTTTTGCGGCCATCCTTCGACCTGCCGGGCCAGAAAACGCATGCCGCGAACGCCGATTATCGGCACTGGCGCCTTGACCATGCTCCGCCCCACATCACGGATTCCGCTTCTGATAGCCGGCCGCAGATCGATCTGCGCCGGCACGTTTTTGAGGTAATACATCGCCCCCTTCGGCGCCAAGGCACCTTTGGCGAAACGTGCCCGCATCAGGTCTTCGCTGGGGCAGAGAACCGGCTGATCGAGAACCGGATCGCTGATGCGGTAATGATCTCCTTCGCGACCGCAGACCACCAGATTGTGGGCATTAAAATGAAAACGCAAAGCCGGCGGGAAGTAGGGCAACCAGAAAACCCCGGTCTGAAGCCCCACCGGTATCTGCTGCTCTAGGGCTGTATCAAGCGCCTTCATTGACTGCTCGGGATCGCGAAATTTGCGCCGAACAACCTCCACACCAAGACGCTTGGTCACTTTCTTGAAAATCGCGCCCGGGGCGCAGCGATAAGTCACCAGGGGCAGATTGTTGATCCGCACAAAGGGCAGATAACCAAAAAACAGCCCCGCCCCGAGGCCAAAGGCCATCGCTTCGGACATTTCAATGCCGTGGTGCATAAACAGATTTGCCGTAACCCCGCTTTCGCAATGGGCCGACTGGCGATGGGCAAAATCGATATTCACAGGTTTCAGTCCTTATTGTCGTCTTCCAGAGTCACGGGGAGTTCCGGCTTGTCGGGAAGAGAATCGAGTGTTTCGGCGGTCACATCGAAAACCCGCGCATAGCGTTCGCGCAGGTCTGGTTTGAGCCGGGCGTAGACTTTAGGGCGTAGGTGGCGCTTCACCCGCCAGCGCGCCAGCTGCACGTAGCTAGCCAGCAGGCCGACATCCATCTGGCAGCGAGCCAAGTGAAAGGCCAAGGGACTGACCTCACCGGCCCACACGGCCTTCATCGCCCGGCCGATATCTTCTGAAATCGTCTCCCAAGCCTGCAGATTGGCCACATTGGCAGGGTCCCAGCCGGCACTGGGAGCCAGTACATAGCTCCCATCCCGATCCAGGGCGTAACAGATCTCGTGCCACTCACCGAAAAGGGCCTTATC
>JAIOSZ010000054.1 GCA_021107335.1 Desulfuromonadaceae bacterium
ACCGATTTCCCGTTGATTGATGATCGACTTGCGGTCCTTGTGAAGGAATTCGATCGGATCTTCCACTGTAATGATGTGTACGGTGCGCTGGCTGTTGATGTGGTCGATCATAGCCGCAAGGGTGGTTGATTTACCGGAACCTGTGGCACCGGTAACCAATATCAGCCCGCGGGGTTCCATCGTGATCTTCTTGATCACCGGCGGTAGAACCAAGTCATCCAGTTTGGGGGTTATAAAGGGGATGACGCGAAACACCATGGTGATGCTGCCGCGCTGGCTGAAGACATTGGCACGGAATCGACCTAGGCCGGGAACACCATAGGCCATGTCGATCTCGTGGGTTTCTTCGAAATGGGCTCGGCGTTTCTCGTTCATGATGGCAAAAGCCATCTGTCGGGTGTCGTCGACGCTGAGCCGCTTAGCCTTAGGCAGCGGACGTAGGGCGCCGTCGATACGGTAGATGGGCGGCAACCCCGGTTTGATGTGAATATCCGAAGCCTTGGCTTTAATGGCTACTGTGAGGATCTCATTCAGTTCCATGATCGGCATCCGCTGCATCTGCGGCCGGCGTTGCCAGGCCGAAGTGCTCAAAAAGTTTACGTTCGATGGTCAGGCCCATGTCGGGGTGTTCACGCAGAAACTGCTTAGCGTTTTCCCGACCCTGACCGATACGCTCGCCTTCAAAAGAATACCAAGCCCCGCTCTTGTCGATGATGTCGTGGGCGGCGCCAAGGTCGACCAGATCTCCCTCGCGGGAGATGCCTTCGCCGTACATGATGTCGAATTCGGCTTCCTTAAAGGGAGGCGCGACCTTGTTCTTGACCACTTTGACCCGAGTCCGGTTGCCGATCACATCTTGGCCCTGTTTAAGGGCGGCGATACGGCGGATGTCCATGCGTATCGACGAGTAAAACTTGAGGGCGTTACCGCCGGTGGTGGTTTCCGGGTTGCCGAACATGACGCCAATTTTCATGCGGATCTGATTAATAAAGATCAGACTGCAATTCGATTTGCTGATGGTGCCGGTCAGTTTCCGCAGAGCCTGGGACATGAGTCGTGCTTGCAAACCCATATGAGAATCACCCATCTCTCCTTCGATCTCGGCCCTTGGCACCAGGGCAGCAACGGAGTCGACTACCAGCACGTCAATAGCGCCGCTGCGCACCAACACCTCGGTAATTTCAAGGGCCTGTTCGCCGGTGTCGGGTTGGGAGACCAGCAGGTCGTCGGTCTTGACGCCCAGTTTGCGAGCGTAGCTGATGTCTAGGGTGTGCTCGGCATCTACAAAGGCTGCTATGCCGCTTTTTTTCTGCGCTTCAGCGACAATATGCAGGGCCAGGGTCGTCTTGCCCGAGGATTCAGGACCATAGATTTCGGTAATGCGGCCGCGGGGGATGCCGCCGACGCCGAGGGCCAGATCGATGCTCAGAGCCCCGGTGGGGATGACCTCGATGTCGGGCATGGCGCAGTCTTCGCCAAGGCGCATGATACTGCCCTTGCCGAACTGTTTTTCAATCTGGCTCATGGCCAGGTCGATGGCGCGATCGCGGTTATTGTCGCTCATATGGTTGAAATCCTTTGGTGGTTAAAGGTCATTTTAGGGCTGTGATCCGGTCAGCTGCACCGCGTACCGTGGCCGATGCAGAGCGCCTCGGGGGCCGAGTCGACTTTCATAAAGAACCAGTTGCTCGAGCTGTGCACTACCGTAGTCCCGTTCACGAAAGGAACCGAGTATTTGCCCGGCGCCGGGAACGGGCTTTCGGCAGCGACCGAGGGTCAGATGGGGCACAAAGGGCCTCTCGTCAATCGGTAGCTGCAGGATATTCAGCTCCGCCTTTATGGTTTGATGTAGCTGATTCAAGGTGTTGCCGCCGTCAAGACCTAGCCAGACCACCCGTGGTCTGTTGCAGGAAGGAAAGGCGCCGAGCCCTGAAAATATCGCTGTGACAGGAGGCTGTAAAGTACCTATCGATAGCATAGAAGTGCCGAGCTTTTCAAGGGAATCTTCTGTAATATCGCCGAGGAAGGCCAGGGTCAAATGGATCATTCCCGGCTTCACCCAGCGCATTTCCGACAGGTCTGTTGCCAGTTCCTGTTGCAGCTCAGCGATGATCTGCAGGGCGGCTTCCGGCAGGGGGAGAGCGATAAAAGCACGGATCTTGGTCATGGGTGGCACTTTCTCGCCCTGCTGCTCACAGCCGGGTGTTCAGGTAGCGGCGCACCCATTCCAGGGCCATGCAGCTGGCCATGCGACGAATTTTTTCTCGGTCGCCGCTGAAACGGTAGCCCTTGACCTGCTCCGTTTGGCCGTCGCAGAGAGAGAGAAACACCGTGCCGACCGGTTTTTGCGGTGTGCCGCCATCGGGGCCGGCGATGCCGGTGATCGATAGGCCCAAATCGCTGCTGGCTGCGGCGCGGATGCCTTGCGCCATGGCCAGAGCGCATGCTTCGCTGACAGCACCGGGGTTTTGCAGAATCTCGGGGGATACCTGTAGCCAGTCGTGTTTGGCCGTATTGGAGTAGGTCACCGCACCCCGTTCAAAAAAGGCCGAGGCGCCAGGCAATTCGGTAAGCATGCGGGCGACCTCCCCACCGGTGCACGATTCGGCCAGGGCAATGGTCAATCCCGCATCGGTGAGCATGCGGCCAACGTTGCCGGGCAGGGTCTCCTGGCCGGTGGCAAAAACATAGGGTTCGAGTAGCTGGCGAGCTTGTAGTTCGGCTCGGTCGAGCAGGCTTTCGGCTGATTCGCCGCTGGCCCGGAGCTTGACGTAGACGAAGGGGAAATCGACGCCGAAGGCCAAGGCGACTCCTGCAGGCAGGGTTTGGGCGTCGAACAATTCTTCGACGCGCGGTTCCGAAAGGCCGAACACCTTGAGGATGCGCTCCTGCAAAGGAGTGCTGCCACCGCTGCGTTGTTGCATGCGGGGCAGTACCTGCTGTTCGAGCATGTCGACCATTTCCTTGGGGACTCCCGGCAGGAAAAAGAGATCGCAGTCCTGCTGATGCAGGGTGAAGCCGGGGGCGGTGCCGAGGCGATTGCCGAGGATGGTCGATTTGAACGGTAGGAGCGCCTGCTTCTCGTTGCGGGGATTCATCTCCATGTTACGGTGGGCGAAAAAAGCTCGAATCTGGGCCAGGGCTTCCTCGTTGAGAACCAGACGTCGATCGAAGGCACGGGCGGCGATTCGCGCAGTAAGATCGTCTTCGGTGGGGCCGAGGCCGCCGGTGACAATAACAACGTCGCGCCGATTGGCCAGGTCACACAGGGCTCCTTCGATTTCCTCCTCCACATCGCCCACCACCCGGGATTCCCGTACGGTATAGCCCTGTGAGCCGAGGATTGTTGCGATGCGCGAGGTGTTGGTGTCGGCCATTTCGCCGTTAATCAGTTCATCGCCGGTGGCAAGTACGGCAATATTGAGACTCATGCTCGACCCTCCAGAAAAAATGTCCAAAGGAACAGGCCCAGGCGTAAGGCCAGGGCTCCGTAGAGGCCGGCAACCACATCATCCAAAACGACACCGTAGCCGTTTTTCATGCGCCTGTCGAACCAGGAGGCCGGTGCTGGTTTAACGATGTCGAAGATGCGGAATAGAACGAAGCCGAGCAGGGCATTGGTCCAAGAAAAGGGTAGAAGGGCCACTGTAACCAGGTAACCGACCAACTCATCGATGACAATGCGGCCATCATCGGCCTCACCATAGATGTGGCCGGCCGCTCCGGCCACCCAGAAGGAGAGGCAGAGCAGGGCGCACCAGGTAAGAATATAGAGGGGCGCCGGCAGGGTCGCCATCAGGTAAAAAGCCGGTATTCCGGCCAGAGTGCCGACGGTGCCGGAGGCGATGGGGCTGTAGCCGAGTCCGGCATTGCTCGCCAGACAGAGGACGAAGCGGCGCATGGTAGCTCCTTAGGTGTCAAATAAAGGGGGATGGCCGAGGCCGGTGGGCCATCAGCTTGCAGGCCTAACAAGATAGCAACTCAGGTAGGGAAAATCAAAGGGGAAATGTCGCGGGGAGAGCGGTTCTGAAAAGGGTTGGCGGGAAGCCGTGGGGACTTCCCGCCGGGATGATTAAGTAAAAGTTAAGGGTGCATGGCTGGACCGATGGGCCAGACCGGATAGAAAAAGGGAAATCCGCCGGTTTGATCTTTGCCGAAGTGGGCCATAAAGTTCTGCATTTCAGGCGACAGGATAAAGTCGGCCAAAGCCTTGGCTCCAACATGATTCACGTGGGGATGGCGGGCCGGGTTGGCTTCCATGAGGATGTAGGGACGGCGCATGGTTGGGTCCTGGTCGACCATGATCTGGTTTTTGCCAAAGGGATGCTTTTCCAACACAGAGGGCATGCGGCCAAAGATGAAATAGGCTTCTTTGTTGTCGCCGAAAATTGGAACGTCCCCAGAATAAGGTGCTTCGTCCTGAATAAACCAGGATCCACTCGGACGGATTTTGGCCCGCTTCCACAGGGTGTGGCCGACTTCGCGGGGTCCGTTGCTATTGACGTCGACAAAGGTGCTTTTTGTGGCAGCGATGCGCTTCAGGGCTTCGGCGCCGTCTTTGAGGCCGCGAATGCCGGCCGGGTCCGATGCCGGACCGTAAATAACTAAATCGTTGCGGGCACAAGGGCGCATGTTGATGCCGTGACCGTCAGCCACCAGGTCGGTGGTGATGTCGCCAGCATGCATGACTAAGAAGTCCGCTTCGCCACTGCGAAAGGCTTCCGAAATTGTTGGCCGAGGGCCGGTGGCGACCAAATC
>JAIOSZ010000160.1 GCA_021107335.1 Desulfuromonadaceae bacterium
AATGACCATAGCATCGATGAAGACGACAAGAGCTTTAGTGCCCTTTTTGACCGTAGCAACAAAGAACCGAATGTAAGACATGTGCTCGAAAGCACAATTGTCCAGATCAATCCAGAGACTGTGGTGGTTGATGTAGGATATAAGTCCGAAGCCATCATTCCGCTCGACGAGCTAGCCGATAAAAACGGCGAGGTTGACGTTAACGTTGGTGACAAGCTTGATGTTCTATTCGAGCGTCGCGAAAACGAAAACGGTCTGATCGGTCTGTCCAAAGAAAAGGCCGACCGTCAGAAGATCTGGAATGGTCTTGAAGAGGATGCAGTGGTTGAAGGTCGAATCGTCAGCCGCATCAAGGGTGGTCTGTCCGTCGATATCGGCGTCACGGCCTTCCTGCCGGGCTCTCAGGTTGATCTGAGACCGGTACGCAATCTCGACAAACTCCTCGGCGAAAGCTTTGATTTCAAGATTATCAAACTCAATAAGCGGCGCGGTAACATCGTGCTGTCCCGCCGAGTGCTGCTCGAAGAACTTCGTGAGAGTCAGCGCAAAGGCACTCTCGACACACTGGCCGAAGGTCAGGAAATCGAAGGTGTGGTTAAGAATCTCACCGATTACGGTGCGTTTATTGACCTCGGTGGCATCGACGGCCTGCTGCATATTACCGATATGTCTTGGGGCCGCGTGGCACATCCTTCGGATGTGTTGGCTGTCGGCGACAAGATCAACGTTAAGGTTCTTAAGTTCGACCAGGAGAAGGAACGCGTCTCCCTCGGCCTTAAGCAGATGGTCGGGGATCCCTGGCTCAACGTTGCGGATAAATATCCGGTTGGCACCCGCGTCAATGGCAAGGTTGTCAGCCTGACTGATTACGGTGCATTCGTCGAGTTGAATGAAGGGGTTGAAGGTTTGATCCACGTCTCAGAAATGAGCTGGACCAAGCGCATCAAGCATCCCAATAAGCTTCTCAGCGTTGGTGACGAAATCGAAACCATCGTGCTGGCACTCGATACCCCGAGCCGTCGTATTTCTCTCGGCCTGAAGCAGATCGAGCGCAATCCTTGGGAAGTTATCGGCGAGAAGTTCCCCATCGGAACTATCATCGAAGGTCAGGTCAAGAACATTACCGATTTCGGCATCTTTGTTGGTGTTGACGAAGGTATTGACGGTCTGGTGCATATTTCCGACCTGTCCTGGACCAAGCGCATCAAGCACCCTTCCGAACTCTATAAGAAGGGCGATCTGGTCAAGGCAGTTGTTCTGAATATTGATCAGGATAACGAGCGTTTCTCCCTGGGTGTTAAGCAATTGGCTGCCGATCCGTGGCAGACGATCACCACCCGCTACGCTCCTGGGACTCTGATTAACGGCAAGGTGACTTCGGTGACTGATTTCGGTATCTTCCTTGAAGTGGAAGAGGGTATCGAAGGATTGATTCACGTCTCCGAGATCAGCAAAGAAAAGATCGACACTCCGAAAGATTTCGCCAATGTCGGCGATTCTCTCGAGGCGGTCGTGCTGCATGTCGACACCAACGAGCGCAAAATTGCTCTGTCAATCAAGAGCTTGGCTCGTCAGAAAGAGAAAGCTGAAGTTGATGAGTTCATGGGGGCACAGAAGAATGCTACCTCCAGCCTGGGCGATCTGCTCCAGGGAGCCATGAACAAGGCCGGTGGCGATAGCGAAGAAGAATAATAGTGGTCTAACTCTCGAAGCCCGTGCGGTCTCTGACCGCCGGGCTTCGTCTGTTTTATGGAATAGCTAATGAAGAAAAGACCATTTTTGATGGCCCTGCTGACCCTTGGGGCCATTTTTGTTTTTTTTCTGCTGCTGATTGTTGTGGTCGGCAAAATGTCGGGCCAGTCAGGCCGGTCGAGTCGGTTTGTGTATGGGGATAAGGTAGGTTACATCACCATCGCTGGCGCCATTACCACATCTGAAAAAATTGTTGAACAGATTGTTGATTTTAAAGAAGACAGTTCCGTTAAGGCCATCGTTCTACGGATTAATTCCCCCGGGGGCAGTGTTAGCCCTTCGCAGGAAATTTACGATGAGGTAAAAGCCGCCGCTGCCCTTAAGCCGGTGGTCGTTTCCATGGGTTCTGTAGCCGCTTCCGGCGGGTATTATATTGCCGTTCCTGCCCAGAGGATTCTCGCCAACCCCGGCACTATCACGGGCAGTATCGGCGTCATCATGCAGTTCACCAATGTTGAAGAACTGCTCGGTAAAGTTGGTTTAAAGAGCCAGGTGGTCAAAAGTGGCCTGCACAAGGATATCGGTTCTCCTATGCGGCCCATGTCTTCTGCTGATCGTGAAATTCTACAATCGCTAATCGATGATGTCTATGCGCAGTTTGTGCAGGCGGTTGCCGAGTCCCGGCAGATGGACCCAGATAAGGTTCGACTACTCGCTGACGGCCGTATCTTCACCGGTCGCCAAGCTTTTGAAGCCGGCCTAGTGGATGAACTTGGTGGTTACCAGGATGCGATTAGAGTGGCTGCTGAGCTAGCTGGTATCGAGGGAAAGCCGAAAGTGGTCTACCCTGCAGCTGATAAGCAAGAATTTCTGCAACATTTTATTCAAGAGACTGCGCAGCTGGTTAAGCAAAGCGTACAGGGTGGTGATGCTGGCCTGCAGTTCCTCTGGTCTGGGAAATAGGAGGGTGACATGACAAAAAGTGAATTGATCGAACAACTGTCCTATAGCAACAACCTGTTGGGGAAAAAAGAATCAGAACTGGTTGTTAATACGCTTCTTGACGGAATTCGCAACGCCTTGGTTGAAGGCCAGAGGGTCGAGATTCGTGGTTTCGGATCCTTTACCGTTCGTACTCGGGACGCCCGTGAAGCCCGCAATCCCAAGAGCGGAGAGGTTGTGCAGATCGCGGCTAAAAAGACTGCTTTCTTCAAAACCGGCAAAGAGCTACGGGAACGGGTTGACAATGAAAACGGGTAGGGCACTTGCAGTCAATTGGATTTTAGGTAAATAATTCATGAAAAAGCCTAATACGCATTTAGCTATCTCGCCGACCTGGGTTGGTACGATGGTCGAACTGACCGATAATCGCGCCGTCGCCCAATTGGAAACCCGTGCAGAAATGTGTGCTGATGAGGCCGGCTTGGTTCATGGTGGTTTTGCTTTTGGCTTGGCAGATTATGCCGCGATGCTGGCGGTAAACGACCCCTATGTGGTTCTTGGTGCGGCTGAAACAAAGTTTCTGGCCCCCGTTTGTTGCGGTCAATTGATGGTTGCCACCGCTGAGGTTGTGACAGAACAGGGGAAGAAACGTCAGGTTGAGTGCCGGATTTCGGTCGATGATCGAGTCGTTTTTACAGGCTGTTTTACCTGTTTTGTTTTGCAGCAGCATATTATGGATCAGTGACCCAGGTCTCAGAGATTAGTCGGAGGGTCCGTTCTTCAGTACTTCTGAAATTATAATGAAAAGGCCCCGTCCTATCCAGGATGGGGCCTTTTCAGCTATAGCGGTCTTTTCGAGGTAAAAAGTTCGCTACCGCTGACGGATCTCTCCGGGATGCCGGAAGCCTCTTACAATCATAACCGTTTAAAAATATCCGCTCTCGACAGTCACTTTAGGCGTCCCACTTCGTGGTGGGCTGGCTCACCATGACCCAGGTCAAGGGCTTTGTGGCAGAACTGTTGGTCATCGATTATATGAAGCATCCCCGGTCACCCCAGAGATGGGTCAGGGCCAAAAGCCCTTGTTAGTTTGAGATTAACAGGGCTTCGCTTTCTGTCAACCTGACAGGGGTAATTCCTTAGGTTATTGTCGGGTAATAAGGCCAAGACAGGCCTGTTGAGGGTATGTTATTATCCGCACCACAGATTTAAAAAGTTTAGGGAGGTTCGCCAGGATGTCGTCCAAGATCTACCGTCTCATCGTTGATGCACAGGGCTCAGGCCTGCGCATCGATCAGTATGTTGCCAGTCAAACCCCGGACCTTTCCCGGGGGGTTGTTCGCAAGGTTATCGATCTCGGCGGTGTCCATATAGCAGGGCGCCGTATCGGCCGCTGCTCCCTGGCTGTTCGAGCAGGGCAGTCTGTCGAGGTTTATCTCGATGGTCGCTCCCTCGATATCTTTTCCCTCTGCGCCGAGCATATTCTGTTTCAGGATGCTTATCTGCTGGTTATCGACAAGCCGCCCGGTATTGACTTTCAACCTACCCATGCCCGCTTTAAAGGGACCCTTTACGATGCCGTCCTGCGCTATGTTGAGGGTGTAAAGGGTGGCAAGGGAGACGTCAGTCTTGGGATGGTACAGCGCCTTGATCGGGAAACTTCCGGGGTGACGGTCTTTTCCATTCACCAGCGCGCTCATAAGGCCATGACTCATATGTTTGCCGAGCGCCGGGTTGACAAGCTGTATCGGACTCTGGTGGCCGGTCGGCCGGTTGACAAAGAGGGCGAGTTTCGCTCTCTGCTGGCCCGTCAACATCGTACCAATCTGATGAAATCCGTAGACAAGGGTGGCAAGGAAGCGATCACCCGTTATCGGGTTGTGGAAGAATTTGCCGACTGTACTCTGGTTGAGGTGGAACTGGTAACGGGGCGATCTCATCAGATTCGAGCTCACTTTTCCGAGGCCGGACACCCATTGCTCGGTGATATACGCTATGGGGGCCCTTCTTTGGTCTCTGGTTGCGAGGTGGGTCGCTCGATGTTGCATGCCTTTCGTCTTTCCTTTGAGCACCCGGTAAGCCGTGACGCTTTGGTGTTTGAAGCTCCCCTTCCCGAGGATATGGCTGGCCTGCTTACTCATCTGTCAACGTAATCTGTTGCCGATACAAAATTTCAGGAATTTTGGACTGCTTTGAAGGAATATTTATGCTGACCTATCCCCAGATTGATCCAGTTATTTTGCACATCGGGCCTCTTGCCATCCGTTGGTATGGCCTTATGTATCTACTCGGTTTTGTTGCTGCGTACTACCTGATTCGGCATTTAAACCGATTGCGGCGTTTACCTCTGGACAATGCCGGGGTCTCCGATCTGCTCTTTTATTGTGTGCTCGGGGTTATTTTGGGTGGCCGCCTCGGCTATGTATTGTTTTACGATCTTTCCTATTATCTACAACATCCGCTGCAGATACTGGCGGTCTGGCAAGGGGGAATGAGTTTTCACGGTGGTTTTTGCGGCGTGGCGATTTCTGCTTCCTTCTTTTGCCTGCGTAAAAAGTTGCCTTGGCTGCTGACTGGCGATGTGTTGGCGACGGCCGCCACCATCGGTCTAGGTCTTGTCCGTCTTGGCAACTTTATCAACGGTGAATTGTGGGGTCGGGTGACTGATGTTCCCTGGGGTATGGTCTTTCCAGGCGCCGGTCCTTTGCCGCGCCATCCCAGCCAACTCTATGAAGCGGGCCTAGAGGGTGTCGTGCTCTTTGTGCTGCTTTATGTTCCCCATCGTCGTCGTGTGACGCCCGGAGTTCCGCTTTTTTCTTTTTGTCTACTTTACGGGCTATTTCGTTTCGGGCTCGAATTTGTTCGAGAGCCCGATGCGCATATCGGTTTTTTGTGGGGTGCAACCACCATGGGACAGTTGCTATCGCTGCCCATGATCTTCATAGGCCTGATCGGTCTCGGTTGGATTCTGCTGGCTAGGAGG
>JAIOSZ010000185.1 GCA_021107335.1 Desulfuromonadaceae bacterium
GCATTATTTCACCAGCCTTGTACAATATTTCAGCCCGTCGCGGGGCCGGCAAATCCCGCCAGGCCGGAAAAGCCTCCCGGGCGGCCGCCACCGCCCGATCAACATCCGATTTAGCAGAGAGAGGATAGCGCGTCACGACATCAGAAATACGTGCAGGATTAATGCTTTGGCCAAATTCACCATTGCTCGGCAATACCCATTCACCGGCGATAAAATTATTGATTCTGGTCATTACAGGTCTCCCGTAAAAAGAATGCCATAGCAAGCCACTTCAGGGCTTTTGCAAAGCATAACAAACCAGCAGTTCACTGCAATCAGTCCGACACGACCAACAAGAACATCAGCGCAACCAAAAACAATAATTAAGGAAGAATAGCGGGATACAAAAGGTGTGTGTCTTATTGAACTAACCACGTCGACTTGGCCGGGGCAGCCACCGGAGGTCCGGTCTGAGATTGGGATCCTGCGCGAAACACCCACCAGCGATAGCTATAGAAGTTCCAAACCATACTGGCGAGCGTCGCTGCAACTTTGGCCAAATTGACCCAGACAACGTTCATGCCCGCCAGAGAAAACCAACCAGAACAGGTCAGCAGATAAATCACCGTGCAATTGAGAAGAAGGCCGATCGAGGTCAGCAGGAAAAAGAGTCCTACCTGGGACAGGGTAGCAGGTCTTTCATCGCCAAAGGTCCAATGTTTGTTCAATCGATAACTGTTGCCGCTGGCCAGAATAAAAGCCAGAGCATTATACAAAAGCAACCGCCACCCGACCGGATAACCGTTCAGCAACAACAAACCATTCAGCACTCCGAAGTCGATCAGAGTGTTAGAAACTCCCACAATGGCGAACCGCAAAATTTGCATTCCGTCTCATCCTTCCAGTCAAAGGAACCAACAGACTTGGTCCTTTTCTCATATCATACCAGCCTGGCCCTTTTCCGCCAGTCATCTAATTACCCGATACCACTAGGATGATACAGCTAATGTCTTTTGTTTAACTTTTTTGCACTACCTTTCTACCTGCTTGCTTGACACCTTAAAGAACCCCGCTAACATTAAATCAAATGAGGGGCTGATGATACCCACTGACCCTGAAACAATGAGCGCCAGTTGCTATGCATCTTGATCTTTCCAAACCGAGAAAATAGATTAGCAACCGGCCATGTAACCAAACATCCGCTGCATCGCAAACGACGATGGTCACGGGCGGACCTACCAACCCAAGGAGGTAGAAAATGAGCAAAATGCTGCTGAAGGCCAAAGAATTTTTGGTAAGCGAAGAAGGGGCCACCGCCACCGAGTACGCTGTCATGCTAGCGCTGATTATTATCGTGTCCATTGTGGCTATCACCCTTTTGGGTAACAAAGTCAACAACACGTTCCAGAACATCGCCACTCGCCTACCAAACAGCTAGGCATTGTGAACCGTACACCGAGTTTTATGATAGGCATTCGATTTAAAGGGGGCAGCAAGCATGATTTACCGTGGTATCCAGGATATTCCACGATACGCTACAGGATCCGTCGCCATGGTGTTTGCTCTTTACTTGATCCATCAACAAAGAGCTGACTGGATCGTTCTTGCTGCCTCCTCTTTTCTTTTTCTTATATGCGCCAGCGATACCCTCTTTTCCAAAATCCCTAACCTTTTTAACCTGCTGTTGCTGTTGTTTGCCTTCGGTTACCACACAAGCAACAACGGCCTAACGGGATTCAGTCTGGCCTTTTTCGGCTTATTAGCCGGCCTGGGGCTTTTCCTCATCCCCTTTATCATGGGCGGTATGGGAGCTGGCGATGTCAAGGCTCTTGCCGTACTTGGAGCCTTGCTCGGACCAGTAACCATCCTGCAGGTCTTTGTCTATACCGGTTTAGTGGGCGGTATCATGGGGTTGCTACAATGCTTATTTGTGCCGCAATTGCGTCAGACCTGTCTAGAATGGATTCGTTCCATCCGTGCCGGTCTAGTCCCGGCCAAAAGTCTGGCGGAAATCCCTGGCCAAACACTTCGTTTCCCCTATGCGGCTGCGATTGCATTTGGTTATTACGCTTATATTAGCTGGGGAGGACTACTACAAATGTTAGCGACATGACTTTATAAACAATTCGCGGTCGACCTGAAAAAGGGCGTTGCGATAAAACATAAAACAGTTAGGCACTTAATTGAAATTACGGAGATTTTGAGTCACTGATTCGGCACCCTTAAAGAATAAGCGTGGAGGAGGTTTTTATGAAAAAGTACGGCACAATTATCGCTTTGGGGCTGGCTATCCTGTTCGGCGTGGTGGCCGTGATTCTGGTTAACAAATGGCTTTCTTCCCAGAATCCAACGGTCGCGGTGGAACGCAGCAGCGAGAGCGTCCCCCTGGCCCAAATCGTGGTCGCGGCAAGTGACCTGAGTATCGGGTCACGGCTGAGCGCAGAAAACTTGACCGTATCGAAGTGGCCACGAACCAGTGTTCCTAAAGGAGCCTTCGAAAACATTGAAGAGGTCGAGGGGCGAGTGAACGTATCCAAGATGACCGCCGGCACTCCGGTACTCGGAGCAGAACTGGCCGCTCCCGGCTCTGGAGCAGGATTGGTTGCGGTGATTAAGCCAGGTATGCGGGCGATGGCCATCAAAGTCAACGAGGTCACCGGCGTCGGCGGCTTCATCCTGCCCAATACCTTTGTCGATGTAATTTCCATACAAAAAAAGGGCAAGGCAAAAACAGCCAAAACCCTGTTGCAAAAAGTAGAGGTTTTAGCCATTGCTCAAGAAACCTTCATTGACGAAGGTAAACCCAAGGTAGTGCGCACTGTCACCTTGGAACTGACGCCTGAAGAAGCCCGAAAACTGGCCCTACAGACCAACGAGGGGTCGATCCAATTAGTACTGCGAAATCCTCTGGACGAAGAAGAAATCGTAGTGAAACCCAAGGTGGTCCGTCGGGTTCGGCGCCGGGTTTACACCCCCCCGCCCCCTCCGGCCTTCGAGGTAGAAATCATCCGCGGAGAAAAAGCGCCGGAAAAGTATCGGTTCAAGGCGCAACCTTAAGCTTCTGCCCTTACCGATTGCGGTTTAACACATCAGGAGGTCACTATGAAAAGATGTCGTTTAATTACTAAACCGATGGGACTGGCAGCACTATTGGCTCTGCTGGTCTTTGCCACCCCCCTTATTGCTGCCGAAATCGAGTACCTGACCCTGGATGTAAACATCGGCGGTTCCGAACTCGTTGAAATCCGCGAGCCTAGCCGCAAAATGAAGATTCTGATCTCCAATCAAGAGATCGTCGGCGCAAGGCCACTGAAAGCCGACCTGATCAATGTTTACAATCTAGGGAAAAAGGTTGGTTACTCGCGAATCACGGTATGGGATGAATATAAACGGGAAGTCCGCGCGATCATCGACGTCAACGTCAATCTCGACGTCACTCCTCTTAAGCAAAAGCTGCATCAGCTCTACCCCAATCAGGACATCAAGGTCCATTCATCCGAATCCGGAATTGTTCTATCCGGCACGGTTTCTGGCCCCGAGGTTATGGAACAAGCACTTCGTCTGGCGCGCACCTTCCTGCCCCCAAAAGCCGAAGGCGATCGTAGTGAAGAAGATACCGGCAAATCAGGGGACGGCATCACCAACCTGATGAACGTCGGAGGCATCCAGCAGGTCCTGCTTGAGGTCAAATTTGCCGAAGTCACCCGCACCTCTGGACGCGACCTAAGAGCCGCTCTTGGCTGGGACGGAGCCCTTGGTGATAATATCGGCGTAGGTGGAATAGGTGGTCTTAATACCACAGATAGCGGCACCTTAACCGACGCAACAGTTGGCAGCCTGCTCCTTAATTTCGCCGACTTCGCAGATAACCCGGCCAACATCTTCATCGATATCGGCGATTTTTCCACCGCCCTGCGCTTTCTTGAAGAAGAAGGCCTGGCCAGATTGCTTGCGGAACCTCGCTTGGTCACCCAGAGTGGGCAGGAAGCCAGCTTCTTGGCTGGTGGCGAATTTCCAATTCCGGTTCCCGATGAAGACGGCATCACCATCGAGTACAAGGAATTCGGTGTAGCCCTGCGGTTTACCCCGGTTGTCCTCAGCAACGGAAAGATCAGCCTGCGCGTTGCTCCCAGCGTCAGTGACATTTCCTCTAGCAGCTCAATCCCATCTGGAATTGTTGGTTCCAGCTATGTAGTACCCAACCTGACTACTCGTAAGCTGGAAAGCACAGTCCAACTATACGACGGGCAAACCCTAGCTCTAGCCGGATTGCTTCAGGATTCGTTAAGAGAAAGTGTAAGCAAGATACCTGGGTTAGGCGATATACCAATCATCGGCCCCCTGTTCCGTAGCACCAGTTACCAGCAAGAGAAAACCGACCTGTTGATATCTGTCACACCGCATCTGGTCGTGGCCAACAAAGAAGG
>JAIOSZ010000174.1 GCA_021107335.1 Desulfuromonadaceae bacterium
ATAAAACATGGTTTGGCCGCCTTCTTGGTGTCCTCGGAAGCATTAAGTAGATTTGTTGTTTGCATAAAATCAACAGGTCGTTTACATTCAGTTCTTTTTGTAACAGAATGGACTGGCTGGATTGTAGTGAGTCGACAGGTTTTGCTTCAGATTGGCGCTGGCTGTGACGGCGCAGGAGAGGGAGTGTTTGATGCCGCAGCGGTTACAGTTGCGTAATACACTGAATAAGTTAGATATACGCAGTGTCGGGCGGTTCATGTTGCTGAGCTGTTTAGTCGGCCTGGTGGCCGGAATCGGCGCGGTTGCCTTTTATATGGTGACCAATTTTAGTGAATTCTGGATACTCGGCAAGTGGTCCGGATTTCATCCCCCGATGGCGGAGGGAGCAGCGGCCGCCGATGGTAGTTTCATCAGTTCCCTGGCCGTACCCCATCGCTGGTTCTTGTTTCTGGTCCCGGCTCTCGGCGGGCTCTTTTCTGGCTGGCTGGTCTTTACCTTCGCTCCGGAAGCCGAAGGCCACGGTACCGACGGTGCCCTCGAAGCTTTTCACAATCAAAAGGGCCACATTCGCGCCCGAGTGCCTTTCATCAAAGCTCTGGCCTCGATAGCCACCATCGCAACCGGCGGTTCTGCCGGTCGCGAAGGCCCCATAGCGCAGATTGGCGCTGGGTTCGGTTCTTTTCTTGGTGACCGGCTCAAACTCGGCAACGTGGACCGACGCACTTTGCTTTTGGCTGGTATGGCCGGCGGTATTGGCGCCACCTTTCACGCCCCCCTTGGGGGCGCCCTGTTTGCCGTAGAAGTGCTCTACCAAGATCCGGAATTCGAACACGAGGGATTGATCCCCTGCATCATCGCTTCCATCGTTGCCTATTCCTTTTTCGGCGTAGTAACAGGTTGGCAACCGCTTCTTGATACGCCGGACTTCCTGTTCCGCCATCCTTCCGAACTTGTCTTTTATTTTGCTCTGGCCATCATCTGTGCGGTCATGGGGCGCCTTTATGTCAAAACCTTTTACGGCGTTCATGCCCTGTTCGAGAAGCTCAAGTTTCCTCGGGCGCTGAAGCCGGCCCTTGGTGGTCTATTGCTGGGGCTTTTGGCTATGGCAGTGCCGCAAGTGCTCGGTTCCGGTTACGGCTGGGTACAGGCCGCCCTGTATGGCAAAATGGCCTTGTGGTTAATGCTGCTGCTGGCCTTTGCTAAGATCATCGCCACCAGCTTGACCATTTCTTCTGGTGGATCGGGCGGGGTCTTTGCTCCGAGCCTAGTCATCGGCGCCATGGTCGGCGGCGCCTTCGGGGCAGCATCCCACGCCTTGTTTCCTACCATGATTCAGGATCCGCGGGTCTGCGTACTGCTCGGCATGGCCGCCTTCTTCGCCGGGGTCGCCAATACTCCCATCGCCACCCTGATCATGGTCAGCGAACTGACCGGAAACTATGCTCTGCTAGCACCCTTAATGCTCGTTTGCGTGGTCGCTATGGTTGTCTATCGGCGCAACACTATCTATCAGAAACAGGTTCGCGGCCGGATCGATTCACCGGCCCATCTCGGGGACCTAGTGGTCGATGTACTGGAAGGGATTACGGTAGGGGAGTTGGCAGAGCATGGCCGAGAACCGACCTTTATTCCAGAAGGCCTGCCGCTGAAGGCTATTCTAGAGAAAATCTCTGGAGCGGCCGGCGGCTACTATCCGGTAGTCAACGACGACGGGCGTTTAAGTGGCATCTTTTCGGTTAATGATATTCGCCGTATTCTGCACGAAGAAATCCCCCCAGGCCTGATTCGTGCCCGAGATATCGCCATATCGAGGGTGGTGACGACCAGTCCTGCCGAATCCTTAACCGGGGTGATGCGTAAGCTTTCGCTACGGGGCTTGGAAGAGATACCGGTAGTGGATGATGACGATCCGGGAAAAGTGCTATTTATGCTCTCCCGGCGGGAGGTATTGGCCCGCTATGCCAGTGAACTCGAGCGCCAGAAGGGCGTTTTTGCGGAAGCCTGAGTTCAGCCAGTGGCGTTTATATCGGCCTCCACTACAAAACGCTTGATTTTGCGGGTGGTGGTTTTGGGGAACTCAGAATCCCGCAGGATAAAACGTTTGATGCGCTTGTAGTCGGCCAGACGCTGGCCGGCGCGCAGTACCTCCTTGCGAAGCAAGGCCTCGACCGCACTCTGATCGAGAGGCGCTATCCCATTCTCTGCGGCATAAGCATCAAGGGCAACGTGGTCGGCATAAATCTGCGCATGGACTTCTTCGGCCACAGCGTCGATACGGTGGCCGTAGACCATGACCTCAGCGACCAGCGGGCTCTTCAGCAGTTCGTTTTCAACCTCTTCTGGATAAACGTTCTTACCGTTGGGGGTGACGATCAAGTTTTTCAGCCGACCGCAGATATAGAGCAGACCTTCTTCATCTAAGCGACCCAGGTCGCCGGTGTAATACCAGCCCTCCTTGATCGCTTCTGCCGTTGCTTGAGGGCGGCCATAGTAACCCTGCATGACATTGTCTCCCCGCACCAGAATTTCACCGACCCCATCCTTATTGGGCGCCTCGATGCGCACCTCGACTCCTGGAATCGGCCGTCCAACACTCCCGAGTTTTTTTACGTTGGCACATTCCATCGAAATAATTGGCGATGTTTCGGTGATGCCATAGCCTTGATACATGGTAAAGCCAAGCTTTTCCATACCCAGGGCAATCTCAGGATCGAGAGCTGCTCCGCCACTGATAAAAATAGGCGAGCCGCCCAGCTTTTTGCGCACCTTGGCAGCGATCAGGGGTCTCGTTAGGGGGTTACCGAAGAGGGTACGCGCCAGGGGTTTTTCCGTGATGTTTTTCATAATACGATTGAGTAGCAAGCGATATACGGCCGGTACTCCCATAAAATAGGTCGGCTGCACCTCAACCAGGTTTTGAGCGATCTTTTTCAACGATTCGGCAATGGAAACAGTTCCCCCCAGGGACAGAGGGGCAAGGGTTCCGGCAACCTGCTCAAAAACATGATTTATGGGCAGAAAAGACAATGTATGCATGGTCTGGTCGGCCCCCATCTGGGGGATGGCATTCTCAATATTCGACACAATATTGCGATGACTGAGCATGGCCCCCTTGGAGCGGCCCGTGGTTCCTGAAGTATAAAGAATAACTGCCGTACCTTCGGGTTGACGTCGGACTTGGGCAGGCGTCTTCTCAATCAACAGATCGCTGAAAAGGCCGAGCTCGCATCCTTGGGGTAAAACTGGGTCGCTTATTGGGCCGGTTCGGCCTACTCGTTGCCACCCCGAAGCGGTGCTAACCATTTTTTTAATCTCGAGCCCAAGGTTTTCCAGAGACTGCATCTCTTTATCGGGTATGGAATACTGTCTGGCTAGATGTCGCCATTGAGCAGCGAACAGGCTCCACTTTTCCTGCAAGGGTGGGTGGCGGCGCACCGTATTATCATCGAAAAGTACGATTCCCTTCAATTCTGACAAGTCGCCGGCAATATCGGCCACAATCTCCAGGGCGGAAGATTCGCAAATTAGCAGTCGAGTTCCGCAATCGTTCAGTACATGACGCATTTCTGCGCTTTTAAGATCCTTGTCCACGGGAACCACGATTCCCCCGGAATGAAGGATACCGAGATAACTGCCTATCCAAGAGGGTGAATTCGCTCCCAGCAGGGCGATGCGATCTCCAGGAATCATTCCCCTGGCCTGCAGTCCTGCAGTAACCTGATTTACCGTAAGCCATAGCTGTCGATAGCTGGTCTCTTGCCACTGGCCACCTTTTTTGTGTCGAATAGCAACGTTTTCCGGGAATTTCTTACAGCTAGCTTCAATCAATCCGTCGATAGTTTTCACCAGCAATACTCCTTTAGTATCGGTATCATTCATGGCATCCTAGCTTCGAGTCAAAGTGAAGGCAACCCAAAACAATCAACCTGGAGCTTTGGCATGGTCATTACCACTAGACTGCAAATGATAGGGTTTTTGCTTTACAAATAACAGCGTCTTTTGTAAATTAGTGGGTCTTTTGTGCACTACCCTTTTACGAGGAATACTAAGTCCCTATGGATCAAAGCCGAATTCGCAATTTCTCCATTATCGCCCATATCGATCACGGTAAATCGACCCGTGCCGACCGGTTGCTCGAAGACACCGGGGCCCTCCCCGATCGGGAAAAGACCAACCAGTTCCTCGACAAGCTCGACCTGGAACGGGAGCGGGGCATCACCATCAAAGCCCAGGCGGTGCGTCTCGATTATCGAGCCGACGACGGTAAGGACTATATTCTCAATCTTATCGATACTCCGGGACATGTCGACTTCAGTTATGAAGTTAGTCATTCTTTGTCAGCCTGTGAAGGGGGCCTGCTGGTGGTCGATGCCTCTCAGGGAGTCGAAGCCCAGACGCTGGCCAACGTCTATCTGGCTATCGACCAGAATCTGGAGGTCTTTCCAGTCCTCAACAAGGTCGACCTACCCAGTGCAGAAATTGAGCGCGTCAAGGAAGAAATCGAGGAAATTATCGGTCTCGACACCTCCGATGCGGTTGAGGCGAGCGCCAAGGAGGGGATCGGCATCCATGAAATCCTCGAAGCGGTCGTGGCCAAAATCCCAGCGCCGACTGGGGACCCTGAGGCTCCTCTCAAGGCACTGATCTTTGACTCTTGGTATGATTCCTATCAGGGGGTTATGTTGATGGTGCGAGTGGTTGATGGCTCCCTGCGCAAGGGAGATAAAATCAAGCTCATGGCCAACAACAAGAGCTATGAGATTCTTAAGGTGGGGGCATTTTCCCCGCATCCGGTAACATTGCCAGTTCTGGAAGCAGGTGAGGTTGGCTTTGTTATTGCCGGAATTAAGGTGGTGCAGGATGCAAAGGTGGGCGATACCATTACGCATCTGCATTGCCCCGCTGATGCACCGCTACCTGGTTTCCATGAAGTTAAACCGATGGTTTTCTCCGGTCTTTACCCTATCGATAGTGGTGATTACGAAGCTCTTCGCGATGCTATGGAGAAGCTACGCCTCAACGACTCGTCATTTACTTTTGAACCAGAAAATTCTCTGGCTCTTGGTTTCGGTTTCCGTTGCGGCTTTCTCGGCTTGCTGCATATGGAGATTGTTCAGGAGCGTTTGGAGCGCGAGTTTAATGTTGACCTCATTACTACCGCGCCGACAGTTAGCTATCATGTAACGACTGTAAAAGGCGAAGAACTAATCGTCGATAGCGCCAACAAGCTGCCCGAAGTACAATTCATTCAAGAAATTTTCGAACCGTACATCC
>JAIOSZ010000346.1 GCA_021107335.1 Desulfuromonadaceae bacterium
CAATGCGTCCCAGACGCATGGCGGCCACCCCTTTTGCCGCAGCGGCGATAGCCGAAATGCCCTGTTCCGGGTCGATGCCGGCGTGAGACTCGCGACCGATAATTTCAAAACGCATCTTATTGGCCCCCGGAGCGGTATTGATCAGCCAATCGACCCCCGAGGTGTCGAGGGCCACACCGCGACGGGAAGTGACCTTGCTGCAATCGAGATACTTAACACCGAGCAGTCCCACCTCTTCACAAACGGCGACCACCAACTCTACGGGGCCATGGGGAATCCCCTGTTCGCGGACCACTTCCAGAGCCTCGATAATCTCGGTGATGCCGGCCTTGTCATCGGCACCGAGAATGGTTTCCCCGGCGCTGGTGAAGACCCCGTCCTTGAGCACCGGCTGCACCCCTTCGGCCGGGCCAACGGTATCCATATGAACCGAAACCAACAGCGGTTCGCTGTCTTTTCCATTCGCCGGAAAGGTCGCGATCAGGTTACCGCTCTCGCTGCCGATTTTCTTCCCGGCGTCATCCATCACCACCGTTGCACCGAGTTCCTGTAGACGTTGGACCAGATAGCGCGAGATTTCCCCTTCGCCAAAAGCCGGACTGGAAATACTAGCCAGACGACTAAATTCCTCGGCGATACGTTGTCGATTAACCATTTCTTTGATCCTGTCTATGCATAAAAGGTTGGATATATTAATAACTGCCAGCGGCTTTTTAGCACGGGGACTGCCTAACGTCCGCAAAGGCGATAAAGTACCGTTAACGCTTGCAACCAAGATAGAATATTTACCGTGGTTTGGCAATGCGCGGCCCTGTCAATAAACAAAGAGCTAATAGTCCCTTCAACTCATGTCACCAAAGTCAGACACTGGACAAAAGATGGGGAAAATTGCTAACATCTGTTAGTTAAGGTCGATACAATGACAAGCAAGCTTTCGGGCTGCTGATGTCCATAGCATTTAGTCAGGAACTATTACCATGAATAATGATTTCAATCCGCCTCGCACCTCGCTGGTCCAACGGACCCGTTCTAATCGTCGCTTTCTGCTTCCGCTACTGGTGCTGCTGGTACTCGGAGGCCTGTTTTTATTATCCAACCGCCAGCCGAGCGAAAAAATTGCCCAAGCCGACACCAAGACAGTGCCGGTGATAGCAGCAGTACCCGAAGTACGGCGGGAACTGATTCGAGGCGCCATTCAACCCGGCGAAACCATCACCTCCCTGCTCGGCCATATCTTTACCCCACAGCAGATTCATAACCTTAATCTGCAATGCAAAGAAGTTTTCCCCTTATCCAAACTCTGTGCGGGAAAAGACTATCGTCTGGCCCTGCGGGATGGTGCCTTTGAACGCTTTGAATACGACATCGACAATGAAGAACAGTTGATCGTATTGCAAAACGAAGGGCGGTTCGACATCTCTCGAACGGCCATTCCCTATACGGTTGAACAGCAAGTTATCAAAGGCACTATCACCAGCAGCCTGTTCGGTGCCGTGCTCGACAGCGGAGAAAGCGAAACTCTTGCTATCAATCTGGCCGATATCTTTGCCTGGGACATCAACTTCATCCGTGACATTCAGAGCGGCGACAGCTTTCAAGTGCTGGTCGAAAAACGCTTCCGCGAAGGCAAGCAGTCCGGCTACGGTCGTATCCTGGCCGCCAGCTTTGCCAACCGGGGAAAAAACTTTCAGGCCTATCTGTTCGAGGACGGTGAGAAGCGCGCTGCCTATTACGACGAGCAAGGCAAGAGCCTGCGCAAGGCCTTTCTAAAAGCTCCGCTGGCCTTCAGTCGCATTTCTTCCGGGTTCACCCTGCGCCGCTTCCACCCTATCTCCAAGACCTGGAAGGCCCATCCGGCCATTGACTATGCAGCCCCAACCGGCACTCCCATCAAGGCCATTGGCGATGCTTTCATAAGCAGAATCGGCCGCACCAAATACAACGGCAACTTCATCGAATTGCGCCACAGCAACGGCATGAAAAGCCTTTACCTGCACATGAACGGCTTTGCCAAAAAGATGCGGAAGGGCCGGCGAGTTGCTCAGGGCCAAACCATCGGCTATGTCGGCATGACCGGCTTGGCCACCGGCCCTCACCTCTGCTTCCGTATGTACAAAAATGGCCGCCCTATTAACCCGGCCCGGCTTAAATCCACACCGACCGTCCCGGTCTCCAAGTCCAACATGGTCGCGTATAAAGCCACTATCGCTCCCCTCATTGCTCAGCTAAGTGACAGCCCCCCCGCCTCCACCCAACTAGCGGCTACCGAGCCACAAGAGCAGAGTGTAACTGCCAACAATTGACAGGCTGCATTTATTGAATCACCTGGTCCATCTGTTTCTGTCCGATCCCACCGACGGCTGCCGCCTCGGCGCTCTGATGGGCGATTATGTCAAGGGCCGACTTGACGACCAATACCCAGCAGAAATTCGTTGGGGCCTGCATCTGCACCGCAAAGTCGACCGCTTCGCCGAAACCAATCCCCATTTCCAACGCAGCAAGCGCCGCCTCGATCCTACCCTGCGCCATTGCCGGGGCATCCTGGTCGATGTGGCCTACGATCATTTTATGGCCGTCCACTGGTCGGACTTCGCCGACTCCCCCCTGGAACAATTCTCCGCCAATATTTGCCGGCTACTGACAGAACATCACGCCCTGTTGCCAGCGGCCCTGCAACAGGCGGCACCGCGCATGATAGCCGCCGACTGGTTGGTGGCTGCCCGTCACTTGGATACTGTCGATAAGTGAAGTGGCTACACTATCCCGGACACAGAAATAGATGCATAATGCCCGACAGCGGCTTTGGCGTTACCGCATGAAGCAAAGTATGAGTTGTCGAGGCAATTGCTGGGACAATGGTGTGCCACGAACACCGTAAGGTGATGCTCTACAAGAGATGAGAGTCTGGCCTCTCGGAATCGGGTTGCAGGACCGGGTTCCAAACCACGTCGAGCTGCTGGGGTAAAGAGTCTTGGTAGTGAGCGTCGACGAAAAGGCGTCATTAAAGACGTCAGGTGTGATGCAGGAAGACGAACGTAAGTGAACCACTGATGACGCATCGAAAAGCAATTCAACTGACATCAAAACCGAGCAGCGTTGTTGGCTCGGGACAAGTCCAGACGCAACCTGTTTACGGGCTGGGCGGTGTCCGGTGTGGAGGTGGCGTGATCCTGTTTCAGGTTCTTGTAGGGAACGTGGGAACCTGTCGCTTCGATGCTAAGGGAGAAATCCGAAGGAGCAGCACTCCGAAGGAAAAGAGTACCAATGCGAGGCACAGGGGCGGAGCAGTCCGTAGTAGTGATGAAACGGCCGAAAGGTCGTGGAACAAAGGGGCTGCGTCATCCAGTCGGATTGATATGTCAACCCGCAAGGGGAGGAGCATATGAGTTCGGCAAAAGCTTTTACCATACCAAGGGCACTTATCTGGGAAGCCTACCATGACGTCAAAAAAAGTCAGGGTGGCCCCGGTGCTGATGGTCAAACGATGGAGGAATTTGAAGGAGACCTGAAAAATCAACCGTACAAGATCTGGAATCGGATGTCGTCAGGAAGCTATTTTCCCCCACCGGTCTTGCGGGTAGAGATACCCAAGTCAGACGGGGGGATCAGGCAACTTGGGATACCGACAATCAGTGACCGGATAGCTCAGGCAGCAGTCAAGAGATATCTGGAGCCACAGGTAGAGCCAGTTTTTCACGAAGACTCTTATGGGTATCGACCCGGACGATCCGCCTTGGATGCAGTAGCAAAAGCTCGTCAACGCTGTTGGCGTGACAACTGGGTTCTTGATCTGGATATCAGCAAGTTTTTCGATACTTTGGATCATGGATTGGTCATGCGCGCCGTAAGGCGGTTCACCTCCTGTAAGTGGACTCTGCTCTACATCGATAGATGGTTAAAGGCGGATGTCGTGCTGCAGGACGGGATTTTGTTACACCGAGACACAGGAACCCCACAAGGAGGCGTCATCAGTCCTCTGCTTGCAAATATCTTTCTGCACTTAGGTTTTGACCAGTGGATGAAGGAAGAATGTCCGAAAATCCATTTTGAACGATATGCTGATGATATCGTGGTGCACTGTCGGTCAAGGCAGCAGTTGGAAATGATCAAGCAGAAGATCGAACGCCGACTGGAACAATGCAAGTTGAGGTTGCATCCGAAGAAGACACGAATTGTCTACTGTAAGGATTCGAAACGCACCGAATGCTGGCACTATTACAGCTTTGATTTTCTGGGATACACGTTTCAACCGCGATCTGCGCGTAATTATCGCGGAGAGTTCTTTGTTAGCTTCAGCCCTGCGATCAGCCAAAAATCTGCTCGCAGATTAAGGCAAACGATAAGGCGGGAATGGAAGCTTGCGGCACGTACTAATCTCGGTCTGAGTGATCTGGTTCGTCGAATAAATTCGGTGGTCACTGGTTGGATCAATTATGACGGAAAATTTTGCAGATCAGCTCTTCACTCCGTCCTAAACCATGTCAACATGGCATTGGTGAAATGGGCGATGCGAAAATTCAAGCGACTTCAGCGGCGGTGGACACGCGCACATGCGTGGCTTAAGGGTGTTGCCCGTCGGAGTCCGCAACTATTCGCGCATTGGCAGTATCAAGGCTGGATGACAAGAGCCGTATGAGTCGAGAGGCTCACGTACGGTTCTGTGAGAGCGTAGCGATGAAATTCCGCTGCGCTACTCGACCACCAATGGAACGTGTTTTCCGTAGTTTCAAAAGTGAATGGATGCCGCCAGAGGGTCACAGGACATTCGCTGAAGCAAAGAAAGATATTGGCCACTATTTGATGGATTATTACAACTGGTAGCGGCCACACCAGAACAACGGCGGAGTCGCACCGACCGTGGCAGAAGAAAAACTTAAACTGCTGTCCGGGAATAGTTGACCACTACATCTTGAGCACGGTCAGGGCGTAATTAAAACCCCCTTGTTGTTGATGATATTCATAGACATGAATTGGGGGATCAACTTTGGGCAACAGTAATTTACCCAGTTTAACCGCCACAGAGGCCGGGATAGCAGGAAAAAGGTGTATTTCGGCCCTTGCCCCGTGGA
>JAIOSZ010000011.1 GCA_021107335.1 Desulfuromonadaceae bacterium
CGGTCCCATCTGTCGACCCTGGTGGTACTGCATCTCAAGGAGATGAATGTGCGCCGCATTCTGGTCAAGGCAGTGAACGAGGATCATGGCCGGATTCTGGAGAAGGTCGGCGCCACGGATATCATTTTTCCCGAGAAGGATACGGCCATCAAGATCGCCCACGGCCTGTCGAGTTCCAATATCCTCGAATTTATTCCGATTGCCGAAGACTATTCCATTACCGAGGTAGCACCGCCGGCTCATTTTGTCGGCAAGAGCCTCATCGACCTCGATCTGCGGCGAAAATTTGGTGTCACCATTATTGGGATCAAGGATGTATTGACTAGTGAGTTCAGTACCCTGCCGTCGCCAAGTCATGTGATCAAGGATAGCGATCTGCTGGTTTTAATCGGCAAGACCGAATGTGTTGAAAAAGCCTGCCAAGATCATTGATCGCTGCCGGCCTTTAATCCGTCGGTTGACATTGGGTGCACAATGGTTAGAATGAAACTCGAGGGTTTATCTAACTAGTCAAATTCATTACGAAATAGGGAGGTTTTCGATCATGGCCGACTTGACCAACAGCCAAACCGAAAAAGATCTGCAAGACGCTTTTGCCGGGGAATCCCAGGCCAATCGTAAATATCTGGCTTTTGCTGAGCAGGCGGACAAAGAGGGTTACCCCCAGGCTGCCAAGCTGTTTCGGGCTGCCGCTGAAGCGGAAACGGTCCATGCCCATGCTCATTTGCGGGCCCTCGGTGGTATTGGTAAGACCCTCGACAACCTCAAAGAGGCCGTTGGTGGCGAGACCCATGAGTTTAAGGAAATGTATCCGCCGATGATCGAAGCGGCTGCCGCCGCTGGTTTTGCCGCGGCTGAGCGCAGCTTTAGCTATGCCAATGAAGTCGAAGAAGTCCATGCTAATCTCTATCAAAAGATGCTGGATAACCTCGACAGTCGTCAGGCGGTCGACTACTACGTCTGCATGATCTGTGGAAACACTCTCGAAGCCGAGCCGCAGGTGCCTTGTCCGGTGTGCAAAGCCGGCCCAAAGATGTTCAAGAAGATTGTCTGATTGATTTTTATGTCGGTCGGCTGCAACGCCACGAGGCTGAAGTCGACCGGTGCCTTATTGTAGATTTTAAAAAGATAGGGTCGAATTATGGATAAATGTCCCGTCTGCAAAGAAGAAAAAAAGGGTAAATACTGGTGTAGTGCCTGTAAGACGGTCTTTGTCTGCCCGCAGTCCAATTGCGGGGCAGAAATTCGTCGTCGCGATGCCGAAGCTTGTCCGAGCTGCGGTCTGCTGTTCTCCGACTATATGGAAAACCGCAAGATGTATCGCAAGTGTCCCAAATGCAACAAAAAGCAGGGTCTTTCCGAACAGCAGTGTAAACACTGCCGCTATTGGTTTAACTGTCCGACTTGCGGCCATAAGGTCCCTTCCACCAGCATGCTTACCTGTCCCCGTTGTGCCACCAACCTGCGCCGCTGATCTTGCTGGCTCCCCCCTTGTGAGGAGGTCCGTTGCTGGAAGCACTGCTCCTCGCCGCCTTGGCGGCACTTTCTTTAATTGCTGTTGGGCATGTCCTGCTGCACAAGCGGGATCCCCGTGCGGCCTTCGGTTGGGTGGTGGTTTGTTGTGTCCTTCCCGGATTAGGCCCTCTCGGTTACTGGCTGATTGGCATCAACCGTATTCGCACCCGGGCTCGTGACTGGCAGGTCAAGCTGCCCTGCAACGAAGCCGCCGAAGCCAGCTTCTGTTCCTGGTCTTTACGTCAGGGGCCGTCGATTGCCTTTAGCGAAGAAGGCTATGCTGCCCTGGTGTCACTGTCCGATGCGGTAACTCGCAGGCCCCTGCTGCCCGGAAACCGGGTGGTGGCTCTGCATAACGGTGAGCAGGCTTTTCCCGCCATGCTTAAAGCCATCGCCGAGGCTCGTGAATCGGTCTATCTAGCCAGCTACATCTTTGAGACCGACAGTACCGGACGGGCTTTTGTCGAAGCTCTAAAGCAAGCAGCGGATCGAGGTCTTGATGTGCGGGTTTTGCTGGACGGCCTTGGCGAGCGCTACTCCTGGCCGCGAGCTGGTCGGCTGTTCAAGGGCAGCAGCGTGGCTGTCGGCCGCTTTCTGCCTCCAGCCCTGTCTGGTCGCGGCTTGCATTTTAACCTGCGCAATCACCGCAAACTGCTGCTCATCGATAGCGGGCGGGGCTTTACTGGTGGCATGAATATCAGTGGTCGCCATTTGGCCGCCACTTCGATTCGTCGACAGGCGATAGACGTGCACTTTGGCATCGAAGGCCCGGTGGTGGGGCAGATGCTGGAAGCCTTCATGGAAGACTGGAATTTTGCTACCGGCGATGTTCCACCACCTATCAGCTATCCACCTCCCCTGCCCGACGGGTCGGCCTTCTGTCGCGGGATCAGCGCCGGACCCAACGAAGATTTCGAAAAGCTGCGCTGGATCATTCTCGGGGCCATCGGTTGCGCTCGTCACCGGTTGCGCATCATGACCCCCTATTTTATCCCCGACCGGACCCTGGTTGCCGTGCTTAATGCTGCGGCCCTGCGCGGCGTCGAGGTGGATATCATTCTGCCTGCTAAAAATGACCTGCCTTTTGTAAATTGGGCCTCGCGGGCTTATTTCAGCGAATTGCTGGAGCACGGCTGTCGCATTTACTATCAGCGGCCTCCCTTCGTGCATAGCAAGTTGTTGCTGGTCGATGACCATTACGCCCTGGTCGGCTCGGCTAATCTTGACCCTCGCAGCTTGCGGCTCAATTTTGAGTTCAACCTGGAGGTTTTCGACACAGTGCTGGTCGCGGCTTTGACCGAGCATATTGATACGGTGGTTGCAGTTGC
>JAIOSZ010000325.1 GCA_021107335.1 Desulfuromonadaceae bacterium
GCGGCGTATCGATGACCTCGCTGTACTGTCCAGGCATCAACCCGGCCACCGCGGAGGCAAAGGGCTCGGTCAATTCATCCTGGCCGAATTGGCCCATGGGCCCGCCTTCGGCCCCTTTGTCACCCTGATAATCCGCCAACACCTGGTCGAAGTCTTCGCCGGCCCGAAGGCGCAAAAGAGCTTCCTGGCTCAGGGCACGCAGAGCACTGAGTTGATCGGCAGCGGCACTAGCCGGCATATTGAAACTAATGCGACTCAGAAGCTGGAAGGGAGCCTCGCGATATTCTTCAATGTGCTCCCGGTAATAGTTTCGCGTTTCCTGGTTGGTCACTTCGATCTTGTCGCGAATTTCGCGACCGACCAGTTTGAACTCGAGCAACTGGCGACGCAGCTTGGTACGATAGCTCTCCATACTCAAACCTTGGGTCTTCAGAGCCAGTTCCAGCTGATCCCGATCGATATTGTTCTGGCGCTCGACATCTTGAATGGCTCGTTCGACCTCTTTGTCGCCAACGGTCATGCCGAGCTGCTTGACCCGCTGCTCGACCAGGGCTTCCTGAACCATCTTATCCAAGATTATGAGGCGCTCCGGATCAGCGATATTCGCGGCACTCTCGGTACCGAGTTCGGCGACAATCCGTTCATCAAGCTGCAGGGTGGTGATAATATCCTCGTTGACCACGGCAGCAATGCGGCTGACCATTTCGGCCTGGGCCGGCAACGCACTCAGCAGCAAACAGACAGCCAGCGACAGAAAAAAACCTTTCATAACGTCAGTTCCTTACTTACAGGTTGATGAATCGTTACTACAACAGGGTCCAGTCGACCTCGATGGTGGCCTGACTGCGCAGACTCTGCAGCCAATTTCGGTAAGCTTGCTCTTCCTTCTCAGCTCGTAGGCGGGCCGCTATCTGGTCCTGAACCTGATCCAGTGTCAAGCGTTGCGCTGAGCGCCGCTCTTCGACCAGAAACAGATGATATCCGTATTCACTTTTGACCAGTTCGCTGATACGCCCGATGGTCAGCTCAAAGACCACCACATCAAAGACGTCGGGCATCTGCCCTCGCCCAAAAAAACCGAGATCACCGCCCTGCTCGGCATCGGGCGAAATGGAGAAGCGGCGGGCTGCCTCGGCAAAATCGAGGCCTTGGCGCAACCGGCCAAGAACCTGCTGGCCGTCGGCTTCCTTAGCCAGGGTGATCTGCCGTGCTCTAACCTGTTGCGGTCGGTCAAAATCGGCCCGGTGCTGCTGGTAATAAGCCGCGACCGCCTCTTTGCTGATAACGATGTCGTTGTAGGCCAAACGGCTGATGACCTCTTCGATACGGCGATTTTCCAGTAATTGCCGGCGCCATATCGCCACACTCAGCTTTCGCTCCTGAAGCATAGCCTCGAAATCGTCCGCTGCATAGTCCTTGCGATGTGCAGCGACCACGGCCTCCCGCTGGGCTGCGGTCAGATCGACAGCGGCCCGATCGGCGGCTGACAGAATCAACTCGCGATTGATCTTCTGGGCCAAAAAGGAACGCTTGAGTTCCTGGGGCGCTTCCTTGGCCACGATGCCCCGAGCGATCAGATGGCGGGCAAAATCTGCTTCAAACCGATCGAAGGAAATGACCCTTTCGTTAACCCGCACCAGCACCGAGGACGCAGGCTCTTCCTGCTTCCGACAGGCGCTCAATAAGGCGATAATTAACCAGGCCAAAAGGAAAAGATACAGGGTAACGCCACAACGAGTCTTCAAAGGCTTCTCTTTTCACATACACACCGGGAGGGCTGTTGACACCAGCTATCATGTAGCACAGCTAAAGAAAGCCTTGCAACGCTTTTTTGGCCGTGTCCAGCAGTGTCTCGCCCGCCTGCCGACCGCAGCGCAAGGACAACCGATAATCGGGACTAAAGGTAAAGAGACTGCCTTCCGGTCGCACCAGAGCGAGAATCTGTTCCGGCGCTACCGGCGTATCGGCACGGAAGGCAAATACCAGCTGCCGGCCGTCGTACTCGGCCTGCTCGATGCGCAGCTGTTTCATCAGCACCCGCAGCTTCATCACCTCCAGCAGCAGTTTAGCCGGCTCTGGCAGCGCCCCGTAACGGTCGCGCAATTCATCAGCCGCCCGATAAAGGGCCCCCTCGTCAGCAGCAGCGGCGAGTTTTTTATAGAACACCAGCCGCTGATTGGGATCGGGTAGGTACTTCTCCGGCAAAAAGGCCGACAGGCCGAGGCGGATTTCCGGATCGACCCGGTCCTCACGCTGCTGGCCCTTCAGTTCATTGATGGTCTCCTCCAGCAGCTCACTGTACATTTCAAAGCCGATGGCGACGATCTGTCCGGACTGGCGGCCTCCGAGGAGATCTCCGGCACCGCGCTGCTCGAGGTCGTGGCTGGCGATGCGGAAACCGGCACCGAGTTCGGTTAAATCCTGCAACACCCGCAGTCGCTCCCGGGCCTCGCGGGTCAGGGTTCCCTCGCCGGGAATCAACAGATAGGCATAGGCGCGCCGGTCAGAGCGCCCGACCCGGCCCCGCAGCTGGTAGAGCTGGGACAGACCGAAGCAGTCGGCGCGATTGATGATGATGGTGTTGGCCCGGGAGATATCAATCCCGTTTTCGATGATGGTGCTGCATACCAGAACGTTGCTTTGGCCCTCGATGAAATCGAGCATGACCTTTTCCAGGGCCTTTTCCCCCATCTGACCGTGGCCGACCGAGACCTTGGCCTCCGGCACCAGGGTACGCAGAAAACCGGCCATGGCGTCGATGGACTGAACCCGGTTGTGGACAAAGAAGACCTGCCCGCCCCGACGCAGCTCGCGCAGGATGGCTTGGCGAATCAGATCGTCCTCAAAGCGGGTAACATAAGTACGAATGGCCTGCCGGTCGACGGGGGGGGTGTCGATAACGGACAGGTTGCGCAGACCGAGCATGCTCATGTGCAGGGTGCGGGGGATGGGGGTGGCGGTCAGGGTCAGCATGTCGACCTCGGCCCGCAGCTTCTTCAAGCGCTCCTTGTGGCTAACGCCAAAGCGCTGCTCCTCGTCGACGACCACCAGCCCCAGGTCCTTGAAACGCACGTCCCTTTGCAGCAACCGATGGGTGCCGATAAGAATGTCGACCTGGCCGGCGGCGGTGCGGGCCAGCACCTCTTTTTGCTCGGCGGCGGTGCGAAAGCGCGAGACCATCTCTACCGTCACCGGGCAGCCTTTCAGGCGCTCCTGAAAATTGAGCCAGTGCTGGCGAGCCAGTACCGTGGTCGGCACCAATACCGCCACCTGCTTATTATCGAGCACCGCCTTGTAAGCGGCCCGAATCGCCACTTCGGTCTTGCCGTAACCCACATCACCGCAAATCAGCCGATCGAGGGTCTGCTCCGACTGCATGTCGGCCAGCACTTCATCGATGGCCACCTGTTGGTCGGGAGTCGCCTCATAGGGGAAAGCCGCCTCGAATTCGCGAAACAGGTGATCGGGGGGCGAGTAACGAAATGCCTTGCTCATGGTGCGCTTGGCGTAGAGCTGCAGCAGCTCGCGGGCCAGCTCTTCTATCGCCGCTCGAGCCTTCAGCTTGGCCTTTTCCCAGGCACCGCCGCCCATGCGATCGAGGCGTGGGGTGTGGCCTTCGCCGCCGACGTATTTCTGTACCTTTTCGATGCGGTCTACGGGCAGATAGAGCTTGTCCTGGCCGAAGTATTCAAGATGCAGAAAGTCCCCGGCCACCGATCCGCTGGCCAGATGAAGCAATCCGCGGTAGATACCGATGCCGTGATCGGCATGCACCACATAGTCCCCTTCCCGCAGCTCGGCCAGAGAGGAAAGCATGGCCTGGGCTCGAGCTTCGCTCAAACCTCGACGATGGCTGCGACGGCCGAAAATCTCTTCTTCGCCAATCACCACCAGCTGTTCGTCGGGTAGACGAAAGCCGCAAGAGAGGTCGCCGAGGGTCAGTGCCAGTTGGCCTGGCTGTAACTGCGACAGACTCATCCCTTGGCTTAGAGGCAGTTCCAAACCGTGGGGCCGCAGCAGGTCCTGCAAACGCTCGGCCTGACCCTGTTGATGGCAAACCAGCAGCACTTGCCAACCCTCTTCTCGCCAGTCTTGCAGGCGGGCAGTTAAGCGGGCAGCCAGGGAGCCGGTATCCGCCCCCTCGCGCAAATCGCCGTTGCCCTGAGCAACAAACCGGTAACGGGGCAACTCCTGAGCCAGCTGAAATAGCTCTAGGGTACACAGATCGGTACGCGCCCGGCCAGCAAGAGCGATACTAACCTGCTCGGGAGCCAGAAACAGCCCTTCGGCCGGCACAAACAGCTCCCCGCCTGCGGCCATGCGCTGCTCGCCATCCGTTATTTCGGCAGCAAAACGATCGCCTTCTTCTTCCACCGCCGGCGGATCGAGCACCACCCAGTGACCATCCACGGCATAATCAAAAAAGCTATCCAGAGCACCGTAATTGAGTGGCATGAGAAAGGCATGCCCTGGCGCCAGCAGACCTTCGCGAATTTCCTCGA
>JAIOSZ010000271.1 GCA_021107335.1 Desulfuromonadaceae bacterium
AAAGAGTAAGCAGAAAAACGCGCCCCGCTCCTTGCCCTTCGGGTTCCCTGCGCTGCGCAGACGTTTTACGGGCGGGAAAAAACTCGCTTCGCTCAAACAGTTTCCCCGCCTGTTTCGCAAAACGTCCACTCCGCTTCGGCGGCGTCACAGGGGAGAGAACGACAAGAGCTTTAACGCTTACAGCTTTCAGCTGATTTACAGTTCGGGCCAGTCGCCGCCATCGATGACCTGAGTCTGCAGGCCCATGGTGGCAAGGGTGTTGAGAAACAGCTCGGGGTCGAACTGTTCCATGTTGAAGACCCCTTCGCCGCGCCATTTGCCGGTCAGCATCATCATCGCCCCGACCGCAGCCGGCACGCCGGTGGTGTAGCTGATGGCCTGGGAATTGACTTCTTGGTAGCAGGCTTCATGGTCGCAGATGTTGTAAACATAAACCTGCTTGCGCTTTCCGTCCTTGATGCCGCGGGCGATAACGCCAATGCAGGTGCGGCCTTTGGTCAACGCTCCCAGGCTTCCGGGATCGGGAAGTACCGCTTTGAGAAACTGCAGGGGTACGATCTTTTGCCCTTGGAATTCGACTTCGTCAATACGGGTCATACCGATGTTCTGCATTACCTCCAAGTGGTTGAGGTAGTTGTCTGAGAAAGTCATCCAGAACTGAGCCTTTTTGATGGTCGGAATGTGTTTGACCAGCGACTCCATCTCCTCGTGGTACATGCGGTAGATGTTCATCGGCCCGATGCCCTCGGGGAAATCGAAGCTGTGTTTGGTGCTAAGAGGCGCTGTTTCGATCCATTGACCCTCTTGCCAATGGCGGCAGGGGGCGGTCACCTCGCGGATATTGATCTCCGGGTTGAAATTGGTGGCAAAGGCCTGACCGTGATCGCCGGCGTTGGCGTCGATGATGTCGATTTCGTGGATCTCATCGAGGTATTTCTTGGCCGCCAGGGCGGTATAGACGTTGGTCACGCCGGGGTCGAAACCGCTGCCGAGCAGAGCCATCAGGCCCTGTTCCTTGAAGCGCTCGTGATAGGCCCACTGCCAGCTGTATTCGAACTTGGCGGTATCGAGAGGCTCGTAGTTGGCGGTGTCAAGGTAGTCGACGCCCGTCTCCAGGCAGGCATCCATGATGGTCAGGTCCTGGTAGGGCAGGGCTACATTAAGTACCAGTTGGGGCTGCTCCTGCTTGATCAGGGCCACCAGCTCGGGGACATTGTCCGCATCGACCTGCGCCGTCTTTATAGGAAAATGGGGGATCTCCGCTGCAATAGCGTCGCATTTAGACTGGGTTCTGGAAGCCAGGGTGATCCCAGTAAAGACCTCTTTAGCCTGGGCGCATTTGTGGACCACCACCCGGCCAACGCCACCTGCACCGATAATCAGCACTTTGCTCATGGTTCTGTTCCTCTTTGTAGTGTGTCTGAAATGTCGTACTAGCAATGTTTTCCCGCAATGGCAATGGTTGCCGAAGGAGCAAACAGCACGTTATTTGCCTTTGTAATCAAAGGTGGGCGGAGTCACCACCCACAAAATTTTTGCCGGGTCGTTGCCAATGTTTTTAACGGCATGGCGCTGGTCCGAGGGGAAAAAAAAGCATTCGTTCTTTTTTACCACATAAGTTTTGTCGTCTAGAGTCAGTTCGATGCGGCCCCTGAGTAAATAGCCAAACTCTTCGCCTTCGTGAAGGGACTGTTCGTCCATGGCTTCGCCGGCTTGAAGTGTCACCAGGGCTGGGTCCATGGTGCGGTTCTGTGCCCCGGGAACCAGCAGCTCGACACGAATGCCGTCTTCATCTGTAGCGATGACTGTCGCTTCTTTGCCAAATACCACCTGGTTTTCTTGGGGCTCATCGAAGAATTCGGAGATCGATACGCCGAAAACATCAAGGATGTCTTTAAGGGTACTGATTGCCGGTGAAGTGGCGTCGTTTTCCAGTTGCGAAATATAGCCCTTGGTCAGATCGGAGCGGCTGGCTAATTCTTCCTGAGTCAGGGAGTCGGCCATGCGCAATTTTTTGAGTTTTTGTCCGATCTTCACGAAAATCTCCAACATGATTGTGGCCAAGGAACTGTGTTCAAAGTTTACCAATGGTAAACAGTCTGTTTAGTAGCTCTTGTGTCGAGGTTGCTATATACTCTTCAAAGGCTAAGGGTGTCAACAAAAAAAGCATCGACGAAATAACTTCCTTAGAAAAGGCTTATTTTCGTAAAAGGAACTCTCTATCCCTCTGAAGGAGGGTCTTCTTGACATGGGCCGAATAATTATATTTACTTGCCTGCAGTAGAAGTCTCAAATCACTGTTTTCAGCAGCCTTTTAGGAAAGGATTCACGCGTTATGATATCCATCAAAAAAATCGGTTTCATTGGCGGTGGCAACATGGGGGAAGCCGTGATTAAGGGCCTTATCAAGGGAGCTTTTCCGGCCGCCAATATTCTGGTTGCCGAACCTGTCGAAGCCCGCCGGGTACAGTTGGCCGAGTGCTATGGTATCGACGCGCGAGCCGACGTTGCCGAG
>JAIOSZ010000098.1 GCA_021107335.1 Desulfuromonadaceae bacterium
AGCAAAACCGTGCGGCGTTATCTGGACGACTCGGGGTTTATCGAAATCGAAACCCCAGTGTTGACCAAAAGCACTCCGGAAGGCGCCCGCGACTATCTGGTACCGAGCCGCGTCAGCCCTGGCACCTTTTTCGCCTTACCCCAGTCGCCCCAGCTGTTTAAGCAGCTGTTGATGGTGTCCGGATTCGACCGCTACTACCAGATCGTCAAATGCTTTCGCGACGAAGACCTGCGTGCCGATCGCCAACCCGAGTTTACTCAGATTGATTGCGAGCTAAGCTTCGTCGACCGCGACACGATCATCAACATCATGGAAACCATGATTGCCGAGGTGTTCCAAGCCACCCTGGGGGTAAAGGTTGCCCTGCCCATGACCCGCATCAGTTACACTGAATCCTTGGCTCGTTTCGGCGTCGACAACCCCGATCTGCGCTTTGATCTGGAGCTGGTAGAATTATCCAATCAGGTTAAGGACTCGGGCTTCAAGGTCTTTGCTGAAGTGGTTAAAAAGGGTGGTATTGTAAAGGCACTCAACGCCAAGGGCTGCGCTAAATTCTCCCGCAAGGAGATCGACGGCCTGACTGAATTCGCCAAGATCTACGGTGCCAAGGGACTGGCCTACGTCAAGGTCCAAGAGGATGGCAGCTGGCAGTCGCCTATTGCCAAGTTCTTCACAGACAAGGAAATCACGAATATTGACCAGGCCCTGCAGGCTGAACCAGGTGACCTGCTGCTATTCGTAGCCGATTCCTTCCGCATCACTAACGAAACCCTCGGTCGCCTGCGCGGACACCTCGGTCAAAAACTCGGTTTGGCCAGTAAAGACGACTACCGCTTCGCCTGGATCACCGACTTTCCGCTCCTCGAATGGGACGGTGAGGCCCGCCGTCACGTGGCGGTCCACCACCCCTTTACCGCCCCTGTAGAAGAGGATATGGCTCTTCTTGACGGCGATCCCGGCAGTGTCCGTGCCCAGGCCTATGACCTGGTGTTGAACGGTTCGGAGATCGGCGGCGGCAGTATTCGTATCCACGACCAGGCGGTGCAGAAAAAGATGTTTTCCTTGTTGGGCATTGATGCCGAAGAAGCGGAAGAAAAATTCGGCTTCCTGCTCAGCGCTCTAGAGTACGGGGCTCCACCCCATGGCGGCATCGCTTTTGGCCTCGACCGACTAGCCATGATCCTGACCGGCTCCGACTCGATTCGTGACGTCATTGCCTTTCCCAAGACCCAGAAAGCGACCTGCCTGCTTTCTGGCGCACCGGGCCAGGTCGACAACAAACAGCTGCGGGAGCTTTCGATCCGCAGCGCGGTCCGCTCGCAGTAACCGTCCCACAGCCGGCCCTAAAGGGACCGGTAACGGGCATTTCTGTCCAGGAAAGTCGACTGATGGCAAGAGCATTCTGCTCAATCTTGCTGCTTACAGGTCTGTTGTGGGGGTGCGCAAGCCCCCCACGACAGGAGCTGCTGACCGCCCGCACCGCACTAGCCAGAGCGGCGGCAGCGGAAGCCCAGGTTCTGGCCGCCGATGAATACCGAACCGCCAGCAATGCACTGCAAGACGGTGAGGTGGCAATTCGGCGCAAGAAATACAAACTGGCACGGCAAATCCTGCCTCTGGCCGAAGCTCATGCCCAAAAGGCGCTAGTCTTAGCCCGTCAGGAGCAAGCCCAGCGCGAGCATGATAAAGCCCAGGAGCGAGAAGCCGAGCAGGCTGCAAAGCTGGAAGCGGCCCAACAAAGCACCAGTTCACCGCCGCCAAAGAAGAAGGTTGCAGCGATCCCGCGGGTAGTCAAACCGGCCCCCAAAAGCCCCCAATCCTATAGGGTACGCGGGGGAGAAACCCTCTGGACTATTGCCGCCCGTCATGACATCTATGCTGATGCCCTACTCTGGCCTCTTATTTATCAGGCGAACCGCGACCAGATCAAAGACCCGCGGCAGATCTACCCGCAGCAGACCCTGACTATCCCTCGTCAGATCAGTGATGAGGATCAGCTGGAGGCACGGCAACGGGCCCGCGAATCGAAGATATTTCCCATCGGCGAACTCGTCCGCTGATGGTCGGTTCGCTATTATTCAACCGTTAGTCACTGTTCAGGCACCCACGGGCCGTTGCTGCCAACAGTCTGCCAACCAGTCTCGCTCCCGTGTATAAGTAGAATTATCCGACGTTTTCTTGAACCGTCAGCCGAAGGAGCAGTCATGACCTACATCCATGCAAATATCCCTGCAGGAGACAGAATCACCCTTAAAGCAGGGAGCCTTCAGGTACCTGCCCGGCCAATCATTCCTTTCATTGAGGGCGACGGAACCGGTCCGGACATCTGGCGGGCTGCGGTACGGGTCTTCGACGCGGCGGTCAAAGCAAGCTATGGCGATCAACGTAAAATCAGCTGGATGGAAGTTTACGCTGGTGAGAAAGCCTTCAACATGGGGCTCGGCTGGTTGCCAGAGGAAACGGTCAGCGCCTTTGGCGAGTTCCTGGTGGGCATCAAGGGGCCTTTGACCACCCCGATTGGTGGAGGTATTCGCTCCCTGAACGTGGCTCTACGGCAGCGGCTCGATCTCTACGTCTGCCTGCGGCCGGTGCGTTACTTCGCCGGCGTTCCTTCGCCAGTTAAAAAACCGCAAGATGTGGACATGGCCATCTTTCGCGAAAATACTGAAGATATCTACGCCGGCATTGAATGGCCGGCCGGCAGCGATGCAGCCCAAAAAGTGATCAATTTTCTGCAGCAGGAAATGGGCGTCCAGGAACTTCGATTCCCAGAAAATTGCGGCATCGGCATCAAGCCCATCTCCCGCCAGGGAAGCATTCGCTTGGTAC
>JAIOSZ010000021.1 GCA_021107335.1 Desulfuromonadaceae bacterium
ACACGCAGGCGGAAAATAATCACCCAGCGACCGTCGTATCCCACGCTCTCGATCGGGCTATGGCAGGGCAAAGTTTCTCATTGCTAGGCAAAGACAGCGATGTCGGGCTCAAGGTAAATGATGGCGGAAGAGCAGCAAACCAGGTAATCAGCTATCTACCGATCTGGGGAAGCAGTAAAGAGGTTTTGGGCGCTATAGATTCGTCGGACCGTTGCAAGCTACCGTACTGAAATTCGACGCGGAGTGGCCTTTTTTGCCCTGCTGCTGGGATCAGCGCTCCTGGCCCTGTTCGCTTGCGTCTTTTTCCTGGTGTCCAGGGGCGCGAACCGGCTGGCAGAAACCCAGCAGCTTCTCCACGCTCTGGCCACAACAGATCCTTTGACCGGCTTATATAATCGTCGAGAAATTCTGGCCAGAGCCAGTGACAGCTTTGCAAAGGAAAAAGAAAATAAGCGCCACAAAATCCCGGCAAACTTTGGCCTATTGATCCTCGATTTTGATAATTTCAAGGGAATCAATGACAGCTACGGTCATCCCGTAGGTGACCGGGTTCTGCAGGAGTTGGCGACCCGTATTCGAGGCGCCTTGCGTCCCTACGACCTCTTGGGGCGGGTCGGTGGTGAAGAGTTTCTGGTGGTACTGCCCGACAGTTGCCTTGAGCAGTGTAAGGAGATCGCGGAACGCTAATGCAAAACGGTGCGAGAGAGTCCCTTTGAAATAAATGGGTTGCAGATTGGCGGTTCGATCAGCATTGGCGGAGCAACGGCCCACCCCTTAGACCGAGACCTAGAAGCCTTGCTGCAAAGAGCCGATGAAAGGCTCTACCAAGCCAAAAACCGTGGCAAAGATCGCGCTTTCTGGACAGAAGAAGCAGGCTTTGACTTACACCTGCCAAGTCAACCGAGTCCTTGTTAGCCAAGGGATGCCACTAAAGGGCAACTCCAATCCCCGAGCCATCCCATCCGCATGATCCCCCTGGGCGCTTGCCCATCCATCTTTCTGCCACACCTTGCCCCCCTTTACCGGCGGGACAACACCATTAAACAATAGCTGACAAAAGAGTATCCCCGAAACGTTTTGCCTTGATTAGTGTCCATCCGAAAACTTTGGATGGACACAGTGCCGTTTTCATATGGGAAAAGAACCGCTTCCGGATGAAAACTAATTAGTCAGGGACTGAATGGGCGCCGGAATCCTGCCACCGCGAGCGATGAAATCCTCAGAGCTGAATTTATGCACCGGCATTACCGGGGCACTACCAAGCAGACCGCCAAATTCCACCATGTCCCCTTCTTGGGTTCCGGGGGCGGGAATAATACGCACGGCAGTGGTCTTTTTGTTGATCATGCCGATCGCCATCTCATCGGCGAAAATGGGCGACAGGGTTGCAGCAGAGGTATCTCCGGGAACAGCGACCATATCGAGCCCAACGGAACAGACGCAGGTCATGGCCTCAAGCTTATCCAAAGTGAGAGAACCTCGCTGCACCGCTTTAATCATGCCCTGATCCTCGCTTACCGGAATAAAGGCTCCGCTTAGACCGCCCACGGAAGAAGATGCCATGGCGCCTCCCTTCTTCACCGCATCGTTCAGCAAAGCCAGGGCAGCAGTGGTACCGTGAGTACCGCAACTCTCCAGGCCCATGGCTTCCAATATCGCCGCCACACTGTCACCGACGGCCGGGGTCGGCGCCAGAGAAAGATCAAGCACCCCGAACTCGGCGTTAAGTCGGCGAGCGACTTCCTTGCCGACCATCTCGCCCATGCGGGTGATCTTGAAAGCGGTCTTTTTGATACATTCAGCGATATCGCCAAAGGTGGGATTTTCCAGAGCACGAACCGCCGCATTAACCACGCCGGGACCGCTGACCCCAACATTAATGACGCAGTCCGGCTCACCGACGCCATGAAAGGCTCCGGCCATAAAAGGGTTATCCTCGGGGGCGTTGGCAAAAATGACCAGCTTGGCGCAACCGATTCCATTGCGATCCCCGGTCAGTTCCGCGGCCTGCTTGATAATGCGGCCCATCATGGCCACCGCGTCCATATTAATGCCGGCCTTGGTGGTGGCCACGTTCACCGAAGCACAAACCTTTTGTGTGGTCGCCAGAGCCTTGGGAATGGAATTGATCAGATTACGATCGCCGCGGGTCATGCCCTTTTGCACGAGAGCACTAAATCCACCGACAAAATCGACGCCGATCTCCTGCGCCACCCGATCCAGAGTTTCTGCCACAGACGTATAGTCATCAGCCTCGCAACTCTCCGCGGCAATAGCGATAGGAGTCACCGAAATCCGCTTATTAATCACCGGAATACCGTAGAGGCTTTCGATCTCCTCGGTGGTCTGAACCAACTTCTCTGCGCAGCTTAGAATGCGCTGGTAGATATTTTCATTGAACACCTTGATGTCGGGATGACTGCAGCCACGCAGGCTGATGCCCATGGTGACCGTACGGATATCTAGGTGTTGATGGGACACCATGTTGATGGTCTCAAGGATCTCTTCTGGATGAATAAGCATAGCCGGTCTCCTCAGATCCTGTGCATGAAGCGAAAGGCATCTTCATGCTGCACGTTGATCTCGACGCCAAATTCCTTGCCGATGGCTGACATAGCCCCCTGAAAAGCTGAAAGATCGAAATCCTCAGCCTTGACCTCGGCGAGCATAATCATGGTGAACAGATCACTCATGGTAGTCTGACGAATATCAGCGATATTAACGCTGTGTTCGGCCATCACGCGGGTCACACCCGCAACGATGCCAACCCTGTCCATACCAATGACCGTAATAACAAAACGACTCGATGACATGTTGATTCCTTTTCTAGCTGATAGGGCTGTATGAAATGCCTGACAGGCGAAATTGTCCGTTTACTTACTCTGCGTAAGCCGCAGTAGAATAGGGAGAGGAGCCCCCCTCCTTGTTCATGTCCTTCACTTATCATTTCGATTATTTGCCAGCGTCCCTGACAAGATACAAAACCCCTGTCAGGAATGGACGCCGGAAAATGTATTCGAGAATGAAAGGTCGGCCAGTGCTGACGAAGATTAAACGCATTGACGCAGACTGTCAACCGCCCACATAGCCTATCAGTAGAAGAGAATCACTCGTGTTTCGCATCGGCAAAGGTAAATATGTATCGCGAGAGTTCGCAGCGGGTCGAGGCGGCAACGAGAAACGATGAAGGACGCCCCCTGACGACTGAAACATCCTTTGCAAACACCCAAGATTACTTGCCGGCTTCGATATTCTCGTAGCCGGTGAACATGGCCTTAAGATGCGTCCCGAGCGTATGGCCGGTGGTGATCATGTAGACATGGACGATCAGGTAAATCAGAAAGGCAAAAGCGCCGACGGTGTGCAACACGGCCACCGTGCCCAGGGTCCAGTTCCAGCCGAATTGGGGCCAGCGATTGTAATAGTAGTAAATGAATCCAGTAACCATCTGAAAGGGCACCAACAGTGAGACGATGCCGAGATAGGTGATGCGCTGCAAGGGATTGTGCTTGACCCGCTCCGACTTGGGCACGGGATGGGCCTCGCCACGAAAGATACCGGAACAGTAATAACGGATAACCTCGAACATCTTGGCAAAGGTAGGCACGTAGTGCTTCCATTCGCCGGTGGTAACGATCCAAAAGACGATGAAGGCATAAAGAACCAGCCAGGCCCAAGCACAGGTATTGTGTACCTTAAAGGCGGTTTCAAAGCCAAACAGCCGATAGGCGCCGTGGACTTCAAAACCGCTGACAATCAGCAGCAAAATAAGAGTACCCTGCATCCAGTGCCAGAAACGCTCAAAACGGGTATAGAGAAATAGTTTTGTTATGGTCATAGCAGCCCCTTACTCCCCTTTCTTTCCATAAACCAACCGCAGCAGACCATGGCCCGCAACGCCGAGCAGCGCAGCCGCCACCGCCATCCAGCCGATGATATCGACCAGCGGTTGTCGGTCCCGCCCGGGCATGTAAAAGCCACCCAGGCTCGCCATCCGCCCCTGTCCCGCATGACAGTCAGCGCACTGCAGTGATTTTTCCGCCGGGGCCACCATGTGGGTAATGGGGTAATGGTACTCGGTCTCGACGAAGCCGTACTCGCCGCTGTATTCCAACTTCGCCGCCTGCATGCCAGCGGCAATCGCCTGGTTCCAGTCGTAGCTCTTCCAATAGGCAGACTGATCCTTGCCGAACAGGTGCGGCACAGCCATGGTATTGTTGCCCTTATCGTAAGGCTGCTTGCCCCGATGCACCTTAAAAGGCGTAATACGTGAATCGGCATCGTCCTTATCGCCGAGCACCCGGTTGAGTTTCACTACCTGCTTGGAATCGATAGTGTCCGTCAACAGCACATAATCCATGCGGCCGTTGTACCAGAAATATTCCGGCGTGACGTCCTTTTCCCAGACGAAACTACCCTTTTTGGTATCGTAGGAGGGTTTATCGTATTCTCCCGTGACCTTATAGGGTTTACCGTTTTTCTTACGCCCGGCCTGGGACCAGTCCCAATACATCTTGGTCGGAATAACCCGGGCAAAGGCAGGGATATGACAGGTCTGACAGGCCACCTTGTCCGTGTGGTCGTTGGCCTTGTGCCCGGCTTGATGGGGTTTTTCCGTATGGCAGGATTCGCAGGAGATGAGCTTAACCAGATCGTCCTCGATCAGACTTTTACGTTCGGTAAAGGCCGGTTTCTTATAGCTTCGACCGGAGATGAAATGAGCCTCCGTGGTATGACAGCGCTGGCAGTTGAAGTTGCTGCCCTCGGCGTTCATATGCACATCGAGATCGCGACTCGGATTGAACAGGGAAGAATCGAGATCACCATGCTTGACCGCGTCGCCCCCGCCGCCAAAGAAATGGCAAACCCCGCAGTTATTGCGGGAAGGACGACCGACAGAAGCAGAAATCAGCCGATAGTCCGGCGGCACAAAGGTCTTTTTGCCGAACTTTGTCAATTCCGTCACCGGATAGCCGGCTTTAGTGGGGAACCTTTTATAGGTGCCCGTTCGGTCGTGACAAACCAGACAATCGACCTTCTCTTCACTGCTAAAGTCGAAGGAGGCGTCTTTCCAGCCATAACCCACATGGCAGGAGGTACAGCGCGGCTCGTTGGAATGGATAGAGATGCAGAAGTTGTTCAGGGTCAGACCATTCTTACCCATCAGTCCTTCCCGGTCGGCCGGATCCTTCCAGGTCCAGTGAATGGTCTGATGCACCTGATGCGCGGCCTCGTTATGACAGGAGAGACAGGCCTTGGTGACCTCCTCCGGGGATTTGAAATCCTGCTGCAGAATAGGGTGTGCACTGTGATCGGCGGTCACCCAGCGAGCCGGCTTTGGTGAGGCCTGGCGTGCCCTGACCCGGCCAGAGGCTAGTTCGCTGTCTTCAGCCTTCACCACCGCTGCCCGTAGTTCAGACGCCATTAACCCGACCGACAACAGGCAGACCATCAGAGGCAAGAGGCCCCAGCCTCCTATCTTTTGCCTGAACTTGCTTCGCATATAACCTCCTAGAACTTTTCGACTTAAGCAATCTGACAGTATATCTATGGCGGGCAGTCTCAAGAATTGAGTTTAGCAGCCTTGAGCGGCAACCATAAATATACCGGTTGTTTGTTCGGCTATTGCAAGGCACAATTATCTACGGAATTATGTCTGTACTGTGCGAACCGTTGTTCAGGCGCCCAATTAAATGTAACAGATATCAATCGATCATCAGATGAGTTGAACAAAAATTGCGATATTTTGAAATTCATAGACCACATGACGCTATGAAGGGGGACAATCCCCGACTCATTCCGCCCACGCCCTTTTTTGCCATTCCATGGCTTCGACGTGCCCAGGCCGCAAAGGAGATCAACAACGATGAAATACGATATGATTCACATCTGTATTCGGGTCATGGACCTGAAAAAATCCGAACAATTCTATCAGCAAGCCTTTGGCTTCGAGATCTCTCGGCGTAAGGACTTTCCCGATCACAAATTCACCCTCTCCTATCTGCGCAGCCCCGGTGGCCACTTTGAGCTGGAACTGACCTGGAACCACGACCAGACCGAACCCTACGAGTTGGGTAACGGCTATTCCCATTTGGCCGTGGGAGTCAAGGATCTGGAGACTTCGCACCAGCAACATGAAGCGCATGGGTTCAACCCCAAACCTCTCAAGGGACTGGCGGGCGGTGCACCGAAGTTCTACTTTCTCGCAGATCCCGACGGCTATTTGGTGGAAGTGGTCAGATCCTAAGGGGTCATAGAGCATCGTTAGATAAAATCATAGCACCGAGAAAATACAGAATTCCAACAGAGATCAGTTTATGAAGCTTGGCACCGTTAAGGAGATAAACATTGGGCCTGTTTAGCCTGCTGAAAAGAAGCTGGCGCAAGGCGATCTTGTTCGGCTTGGTACTATTGGTCAGGATGGGAGGGCTTGGATGGCTAGGGCTGCAACGCATAGGCCTGCTTACCAGAGAGTGCCACCAGGGCTATTATGGCCCAGCCCTGTCTGCAGACGGTCAAAGCGTGTGGTATTTTCAGCGCAACGCCAGCGGCTTGGCTGTAGGGATGGGCTAGCCGAGATGCGCCAAACCTATAAAAAACTGAAAGCCAAGTTTCGCGCCGTAGAAACGAATGAAGGGGCCGCACTATTGGCGGCAGGCAGAGAAATGGCCCGCCTCGGCTGGTGGCCCACTCCGGAGACCATCTCCGCCAGCGAGGTTGAGGACTTTTCCGCCGGCCTGCGCATCTTCACCATCGCCCCCCAGGAACTGCGGGTCGGTCTCTTTTCCCGATATCCAGCAAGCCCTGGCCCATCCGGGCAAACCGGTCCCCCACAG
>JAIOSZ010000038.1 GCA_021107335.1 Desulfuromonadaceae bacterium
AGCTGTCGGTTCTTCGTTAGGCAGTCAGTATTGCTACGACCTACAGTCGGGCGGGCGTTGCTGACAGGAAAGCTAGGGTGTTCAGATATGTTCCTAACAAAAACGGATATATAATCCAAACAAAGGTATCGCGCCTGGCAAGTGCTGGATACCTTTGTTTGGGTTATAGGACCGAAATATTTTGGTCAGTTTAGTTTCCGAATTTTAGCGGCCTACTCAGCTATAAAAAGTATGCAAGGCTAATATGAAAACTCTTAGTATTACGATGTGCACAAGTCACATAACAAGTCGTTCGAGCCGACTGCGAGAACGGGAGGCGTTTTCCGCGAAGGCTATTGGCGCGGCGGCTCAACTCAACGTTTTTCCGATAAATCACAAGTACCGGAACACCAAACGGCCCAACCTATTTCTCATAGGTTGGGCCGTCTTGCATTATGTCTTCAATTGATTCTCGCGTTACCTAGGATTTATACGGCATTCGAAAGGGTACCAGATGGACTGGTTCCCGGCAACAACAGGGGAATGGTTTTGCTGTAAGAATAGCGGGCTAGCTTGGGCAATTATAGCAGCAGGGGTCTTGATTATTCAAGACGGTGCGGGGAGCATACCAGTGGGGAAAAACCGGGACGGCCAGCAGCAACTTAATGCCGGCGCGCCACCACGTAATCGGCCAGTTCGAACAAAGCTTCCTTTTCCGGGCCGTCGGCAAAGGAGTTCAAACGCTCTTTGGCCCGACCGATCAACTCTTCGGCTTGCTGCCAGCAGTAGGCGATGCCGCCCGTCAGTTCAATAATTTGCAACACCTCGGCGAGATCAGCCTCGGGCAATTCAGCCTGGCCGATCACGGCGATAATACGCTGCCGATCGGAATCGGTAGCGTTGCGCAGCGCATGAATCAGCGGCAGGGTTACCTTGCCTTCGGCCAAATCATGACCCCGCGTCTTGCCGAATTCAGCTTCAACGGCCACATAATCAAGAGCATCGTCAATGAGCTGAAAGGCCAGGCCGAGTTCGGTACCAAACTGCCGCAGAGTCTCGGCCTGTGGGCCGTCATCAACCAACAGAGCACCGCAACGGCAGGCAGCGGCAAACAGGGCAGCGGTCTTCTTGCCGACAATCTCCAGGTAGCTCTGTTCTTTCAAGTCAAGATCAGAGATGTTGACCAGCTGCTGCATCTCCCCTTCGGCGAGCAGGGTTGCTGCCTCGGACAGGGTCTGAAAAACCGGCAGGTTGCCAGTTTCAACAATCATTGAAAAAGATTTGGCAAACAGATAGTCGCCCGCCAACACCGAGGCCTGGTTACCCCACACCACATTAGCCGAAGGATTACCGCGCCTCAGAGTCGCTTTGTCCACCACGTCGTCATGCAGCAGGGTAGCGGTATGAATAAACTCCACCACACTGGCCAAGGGGATATGACCCGACCCCTGGTAACCACTGAGCCGCGCACAGAGCAGCAACAGCATGGGACGAACTCGCTTGCCACCACTGGCTAACAGGTATCGACCGACCTGATTGATCAGGGCGGTTTCAGAGTGCATGCTTTTAGTAAAGTGTTCCTCGACAGCCGTAAGGTCATCGCGGAGCAACCGCAGGGCCTTTTCCATAAACTGTTTGTTTCTCCCCAGCCAAGAGATAAGACATTAATTCGCCGACCCAATGTTTTATAGGCCAATGAAATATGATGACAAATCAAGTTGATAAATTTTACAGACTTTTCTACAAGGAACTATCGACAAAATACCGCCCATCCTAAGAATTCCGGCCAACCTTGTCAAAGCATTTCTCCCGCTGCAAAATTAACGAACCTTGCATTGGGAAAAGACAAGGTTTAGGGTTGAAATTATAATATCATTGTGGTGAGCATTTAAAGCGTAACCGGAAAAAGAAAGGGCTATAAAAAATGAACAGACTACGCTCGTGTATGGTGTTGGGCCTGTGCACCCTTTTGTTTTGGACGATAACGCCTTCAGCCGAAGCAGGCTGGGGGAGCCTGTTCGAAGGGGTAAAAGGCCTGATCAGTGGTGGCAGCCTGAACAATGAGGATATTATCGCCGGGCTTAAAGAGGCCCTGCGCATTGGCGCCGACAACAGCGTGAGCCAAGTTGGGCAGAACGGCGGCTACCTGAATAACCCGGATATTCGCATCCCTTTGCCGGCCCCACTGGCCAAAACCGAAAAGCTACTGCGCTTCGCAGGCTACGGCGATCAGGTCGATGCCTTTGAAACGAGCATAAACCGAGCCGCAGAGCAAGCCGCCCCCCAGGCTAAGGAGATCTTCTGGCAATCGATCAGCGACATGACTCTTGACGATGCGCGGCAGATCCTTAACGGCGGCGACACCGCCGCCACCGACTACTTTGCCGAGCATACCCGACCGAAGCTGGTGGAACTCTTCAGCCCCGTCGTCCACGACTCCCTGGCCACGGTAGGCGCTACCCGTAAATTCCAGGATCTTGACACGACCATCAGGAGTTTGCCCATGGGTGAGAGTCTGAGCTTTGATCTGGACCAATATGTTACCGACGGCGCCCTGGAAGGGTTGTTCCTTATCCTCGGCGAAGAAGAACGCAAAATCCGCGAAAATCCGGCGGCGCGCACCACCGAGCTGCTGCAGAAAGTGTTTGGAGCGGCCAAGTGACAGATGGCTGAAAAACACCTTGTGGACCATTTGCACAAAAAGACCCAGTCTGAATAGGAGATTGGGTCTTTTTGTGGGCTCATCGAGAGGCGTATCTTTTAAAGGTATGATAGGTGTCTAGCGCTGGGGGACAGCCCAACAACTTCGGAATTATTATTGTTGGATCGACAAAACCGGCGGGTCGCGGCCCGCCAGCCGCCCTACTTTTTGTCAAAGCCAACAAAAAGTAGGCAAAAAATGGCTGCCACTGCGTGGGGCATCAGGTTGCCAAGTCATTGGAAGCAACAGCCATTATGCCGCCCCCAAATCATGGTGATTTCTTAGCGGCTCCTCCTCTTCCGAAAATTGGTTGCTAAGGCTATCGATCCGTTCGTTTTGCGAAAGGGAGATAGAAGGTGCTGTTGGGTTTAAAATCAAGAACGAATATGTAACGTTTCTGCATTATACTTTGGCGTTGGCTTGTTTTGCCTCAGTCGGTGGAGTAAATGTCATGCCCCTCCTTCACACTAAAAAGATATGTTTTCTACTGCTACTCATCGCCTGCACACTGCCGGCCGTCACCACCGTATATGCCTTGATAGCCGGGATTCTCTTCAGCTTACTGTTTGTGAACCCCTGGCCACAGCAGACTTCTATCTGGAGCAAGAACCTGCTTCAGATCTCGGTAGTGGGACTCGGTTTCGGAGTGAGCATCGGCGAAGTATGGCAGGTAGGTAAAAGCTCGGTGGTTTATACAGTGGTAGGCATCGTCTTAACTCTGGCCGTGGGAACTTTTCTCGGTCGCTTTTTTCGTGCGGGCTCTAAGACCTCAACGCTGATCGCTTTTGGAACAGCCATATGCGGCGGTAGTGCAATTGCCGCCATGTCGCCGGTGATCGGCTCTGATGATGACGAAACAGCCGTGGCCCTCGCCACCGTCTTTACCCTCAATGCCGTGGCGCTGGTGCTTTTTCCCCTGGCCGGTCATTTCTTTGATCTCAGCCAGCACCAATTCGGCCTTTGGGCTGCCCTGGCTATTCATGACACTAGCAGCGTCGTCGGAGCCGCCTCCAGCTTCGGATCCGAGGCCCTCTCCGTAGCAACCACCGTCAAGCTCGTCAGGGCCATGTGGATCGCCCCCGTGGTCATCATCTTCGCTCTACTTTTGAAATCCGAACAAAAAGCGAAATTTCCTCTATTTATCCTCGGCTTCGTCATTGCGGCAACACTTGCTTCACTCCTGCCGCAATACGAAGGATTTTGGAGCATCCTGTCGAAGGCCGCCCGCCAGAGCCTGGTGGCCACCCTGTTTCTGATTGGCGCTGGCCTCAGTAAAAAGGTTCTCAAGGATGTCGGATTTCGTCCGATGCTACAGGGTGTAACCCTCTGGGTTTTTGTCAGCGGCCTGACTTTGATCGCCCTCCTTAAAGGCTGGATAAGCTGAAGACCTTAAAGACAAACTCCGATCTTTAACGAACAGCGAACAAAGCGCTTTTAATTCCCACATCCTTCCTTTGCTCTTCGAGATCATCCCGTAGTCACCATAAGTCCCAAGCACAGGTGCCAGACCTTGTTCTCTCTCATGAACAGGAGACACGATATACTCTTCTAGACCTTTTCATAGTCAATGTAAGCCAGAGAAAAAGATGACGATTTTGTGTGGAGCGGCTAAGGTAAAGGCTGCGAGTCTAGCCACGTTTACGAGGAACGAACCTGCCGTCGGAGGGGGAACTAAGAAACACCCGTTTAAGGAAGTTCAATGAGAGAGGATCCATTCGATTCCAAGGCATCAAGAGCATTAGTCGCGCCAATGGGCAATAATTTAGGAATAGGTTGCCTGGCAGGCCGACTGTTGTGATGTACATCAGAAAAGTCATGCCGGGAACGTAAGTGCCGAGCAAGGTCCATAACAGATAGGCGAGGCGGACCTGCACCGGGAATGGATCAAGGCGGAAGCGGAAAAGCCAGAGGAAAAGAAGAGAGTGTAGGGCAGAAAGGATCACCACCCAATGATAAAAAGATCGGTCGAAAAAGCCACCGAGCAGAAGGAGCCAAGTGATCAGCCAGAGCCACCAGATTAGGCGTTTTCGGGTTGGTTCGGCTATATGCTGCCAAGGGATATTGGTTGTGGCTGCCATGAGCCCAAGCCAATTAGAGACCAATAGATACGGTGCAATCAGATTCTAGGTCAAATTTTAGCCTGAATAAATTAATCTGCCACTCGGAAGTCAGCTCATCTGTGTCGGTTCATTGTTCCGGTCGTCCATTTGTTTTGATTCCAGGTCATCCTGTATATTTA
>JAIOSZ010000289.1 GCA_021107335.1 Desulfuromonadaceae bacterium
ACGCCGTCTCCGTCACTGTCCAGAGGACAGCCCTTGTCGTCCACGGCCAATCCGCTCGGGGTTTCAGGGCATTCATCAAGGTAGTCGTAGACGCCGTCTCTATCGCTATCCAAGGGGCAGCCGATGGTGGATACAATCACTCCTGCTGGCGTATCGGGGCACTGGTCGAGTTCGTCGTAAACCCCATCGCCATCTGTGTCCAGCGGACAGCCGGCCCCATCGACGCTCATGCCTGCTGGGGTGTCGGCGCAAAGATCATGGATGTCCGTTACCCCGTCTCCATCACTGTCGATGGGAGGAAGGGGCTTGGGGGCTTCCTTGGTTTTTCCGCCCATCAGGTAGGTTAAGCCGGCGGTATAGGTAAAATTATTTTCCGGGTCACCAAAGGCAAGAATATGGCGTACGTCGCCGCGCAAGGCCAGGTCGTCGGTAAAGAAGTACTTGAGGCCGACGCCGTAATCGACCAGAAAGTTGGTTTCCGATTTGCCATTGTCCGGGTCGAGGGACATGCCGCCAAGACCGCCGGCGATATAGGGGACCAGGGCGCTGTTGGGCATGAAGTGGTAGAGGGTGTCGAGGCGATAGACCAAGCCGTCAACGTCGGAGCCGTTGTCTGCGTTAGCGTCGAAATAGTTGAGTACAAACTCTGTACCCCAGGTGTCGGTCAGGTTGTACCCCAAGCCTAGGCTGTAGGTCAGGGCGTCGTCGAGATCCTGGTCGCCCTCGAAGATATAACCGCCGATCATGGGCGACAGGCTGAAGCTGTCGGACCGGTTGGCGGCATGACCCGTGACGCAAAGAAAAGCAAAGCAGAGCAGAACGGCAAAGGTCCCGGCCAATGAGCTTTTCAATGTTTTCATGGGAGACTCCTTCAGAAAAACCACCACCTCAAATAGGCACAACAACAAAGTAAATTTTAACAGTTTCATGGCGTTGTGCAAAGGAAATTTTAGAAAAAGAAGGTCAGGAAAATACCACCACCATCAGCAGCGGAACCGAATTCACTGTGCGGCTCCGTAGGAAGGCCCCTCGGGCTACTGCCCCGGTTGAAGGCGTAGAAGAGCTGCAGATTCAGGTTGTCGGACAGGGACCAGTCGATGGCCGGTCGCAGCAGGGCAGAGCTGTCGGCTAGGTTCCAGATCAGCAGCCCGCTCAGGGTCACCAGGGGGTGGATTTCCCACGAAGGACTCAGCAGCAGATAGTGGCGGCCAAGCAGGAAGCTCAACCCCTCCTCCATGGCGGCGGAATTCTGGGCGGCAACATATTCTTTTGGGGTTGTGGCCCCGGCACCATTGAACAGGTACTGGGCGACGATCACCAGGTCGTTGGCAAAGCGATACCATAGCTCTGTGCCGGCGATGACAAAGTTGCGGTGCAAGTCGCTGTTGGGTTCAGCGCTATCCCGGCCGTGGTAAAAAGCCGCTTCTCCCTTGAGGCCTACACCGGAGAGCTCGCCGGCAAGGCCGAACCCCAGCATCGGGCGACTGCGCAGGCTTCCGCCCAGTCCGAGCAGGTCGATGCCGTGGCTGTTGGCGGAAAAGGTCGCCAATAACGAGTGATGATCGCTGTTGTCGCCGAAGACGGCAACGGCGCCGACCTGTCCGGCGGTGCCGAAATAGCGCACAGCCCGCAGTGCATCAACCCCCGGACGGGTCAGCCGGTCGATGGCGTCCGGGGCGAAGGGGGCGATGACGTCCAGGGGCGAAACGAGCAGCATGCGCCCGAAGCCGATGGCCTGGCGGCCGATGCTCCAGTCGATGCCCCGGTGACTGAATTGCAGGTTGCAGCGGTCGAGCTGCAGGCGATTGGCGAGCCCGGAATCGCTGTGCCAGGTCTTCTCCAGGGACGTCAGGCGATTCATCCCGTCGGCGGGCAGTAGCAGCAATTCCTCGGGGTCGGCATAGAGCAGGCTGTTTTCGCCAGCCAGCTCCAGGTAGCCCGTTTTTCCCCAGGGAGTGTTCAGTTCCAGCCGCAGGCTGTTGCTGGAGAAGATCCCGGCTGGCCGCTGGCCTGCGGGCTGCTCCTTGGCATAGAGGGACAGGGAGCGGAACTGGCCGCTCAGCGGGGGGGGGCCGGCTTCGACGATGGTACACTGGCAGAGCAGCATCGCTGTCAGTAGCAAAGCCTCAAGTAGCCAGACGACGCAGAGGGCAAATTGTCGAGCCTCTGGTTGTTTCATGGCGTCTGCTGCATGTCTGATTGCAAACGACCGTCCTTCAGGGTGATCACCCGCCGGGCGCAGTTGATTACCTGTGGGTCGTGGGAGCTGAAGATGAAGGTGGTGTTTTCCGTTGCGTTAAGTTGTCGCATCAGGGTCAGCAGATCGGCGGCGGTCTGCGAGTCGAGATTGGCGGTCGGTTCGTCGGCCAGCACTACGGTGGGCCGGGTGGCAATAGCGCGGGCCACGGCCACCCGTTGCTGCTGGCCCCCGGAGAGATCGTTCGGTTTGCGGTTTTCCAGGCCGGCGATGCTTAGCTGTTGGAACAGGGTGCTGATTCGGCGGCGCCGTTCCGTTTTGGGCAGCCGCTGCAGCATCAGGGGGAACTCGACGTTTTCCGCTGCGCTCAGGACCGGAATCAGGTTGTAGGATTGAAACACGAAACCGATGTGGTTCAGGCGAAATTCGGCTAGTTCTGCCGGAGAGCTTTTGCCGGTACTGCGGCCGGCGATGACCACACTGCCGGAGGTTGGCTGATCGAGGCCGCCGATGAGGTTGAGCACCGTGGTCTTGCCGCTTCCCGACGGGCCGGCCAGTACGGTGAATTCGCCCTGTTCAAAGCGCAGGTTAAGATCGGCGAGGGCCGTCACTTGCTGGTTTCCAACCGGATAGATCTTGCCGATCTTTGCCAGTTCGATAAGGGGCATTCGGATTGCCTTTCGGTTAGCGGCCCTGTTTCGCCGCAGGCGCTGCTAATGCTTGCGCATCGCCGCCGCCGGGGCGATACGTGCCGCCTTGTGGGCGGGATAGAGGGCGGCGGCCACAGTCAGCAAGGTCAGATAGAGGCAGATGCGGGCCATCCAGGTGAAATCCCAGGTCGCTCTCAGGATCGGATCGAAGACCACACCGCCGAATTCCATACTTTCCGGCATCATGCGACTCAGGTCGATGCCGTAATGTACCAGATACCAGGTGATCAGGGAGCCGAGCAGGGTGCCGACTGCGATACCGGCCAGTGCCAGCATTAGCGCCTCAGTCAGAATAAGCCGGCGCAGTTGGGCTGGGCTGGCGCCGATGGCCAGCATCACTCCAAACTCACGAATCCGTTCCATGACTGACATCAGCAGGGTATTGACCACTCCGATAGTGACGATCAGGGTAATGACGAGGAAGATGAACTTCTGGCCCGCATAGTCGAGTTTGATGGCATCGGCCAGGTTGGGCATTGCCTCCTCCCAGGACACGGCCCGGGGGGCTTTGTCCCGCAGCAGTCTGTTGATCGCCGGCAGCGCGGTTTGTTCATCATCGGCGCTTTCCAGAATGACCGCCAGTTCGTGAATTTTCCCAGACATGCCGGCGATTGCCGAGGCCTTTTCCAGGCCGACTATGATTAGCGAACTGTCCAGTTCTCGAATTCCTGTTTTCAGGCTGCCGCGGACCCGGAATAACTCGCTGACCAGGTCGCCCTGCCGATTTTGCAGGGTGATCACCAGCTTGTTGCCATCGGTGATCTTCAGCTCGTCGAGCAGCCGGCAGCCGAGCACAGCATCGTTGCTCTGCGAGGAGCGGATCATTTTGCCCGGCAGCAGGTGTTTGAGAAAGGGGTTAGCGGTGCGTTCAGCCAGCGGCGCCACTCCGGTCAGCAGAATCCCCCGGCTCTCGCGGCTTGACTGGGCCAGTGCCGGCAGATAGATGCGGGGCAGTGCCCGGGCTACCTCCGGCAAGTCCTGTATCTCGTCTATCAAGCTGCCGGGGGCAAAGGCCAGGCTTTCGTCGCGGCTGCGCGGGTAGTCTTCCAGATAGACGGCGATATGTCCGGAGCCGGCCCGCACCCCGTGGTCGACCATGCTGGCGTATATGCCCATGGCCAGATTGTGAGCGGCCTGCATCAGCATAATGCTGAAGGCGATGGCCGCCAGGGTGATGAGGGTGCGGCGGCGGTTGCGCCAGAGGTTTTTCCACGCCAGCAGGGCGAATTCCATGCTAGTCCTCCCGCAAGGCCGTCACCGGCTGCAGGCCGGCGGCCCGATTGGCGGGCAGCCAGCCGGCCAGCAGAGTGACCAGCAATAATAACAGGGCCGGAGTGACCAGGTTGGCCGGCACGAAAACCGCGTGCAGGCGGGGCAGGATGGTGCCGCCTGCATAGGTGATCGGGCTCAGAGTGCCGGACAGGTCGATGCCGACCCGGGCCATGTAGAAGGTCATAGCCAGTCCGAGGGCCAGTCCGACGGCCAGGGCCAGAACGCTCATCAACAGGGTTTCCAGCAGCACCAGGCCGCGGATTCGCCAGGGGCTCATCCCTAGCGCCATAAGGATGCCGAATTCCCGGGAGCGTTCCATGACCGACATGAACAGGGTATTGAGAATGCCAAGGCCGGTGGCGAAGTAAAGGATGCTGGCCATGATTAGCCGGGTGACGTCGTAGCTGGCGATGGCTTCTTGCATTTCCGGCAACAGTTCCCCCCAAGCCAGGGCATCGAGCCCCTGTGGCAGCAGCGGATCCAGCCGGGCGGCGGCCTGTCCGGCCAGTAGTGGGTCGTGCAGAGCCAGAGCCAGTTCATGTACCTGGCCAGGCAGAACCATCAGTTCCTGCAGCCAAGGCAGCGACACCAGCACCAGTTGGTTGTCCTGGCGGCTGTTGCCGGTGGCGAAAATGCCGCTAACTTGCAGCAGGTCGTTGCCGATGGAGCCGTCGGCCGCCTGGGTGACGAAGACCAGCTCGTCGCCCGGCACGACGCCAAGTCGGGAGGCCAGGCCCCGGCCGACCAGGGCGCCACTCTTGCCTTCAGCCGGATAGCTGCCGCTCACCAGCAGCTGCTGCAGGCGGGTGACCTGCCGTTCCTGCGACGGTGCCATGCCCAACAATTCGGCGGGCCGGGTGTTGAGGCCATGGGCCAGCAGGCCAAAGGCCCGCAATCTGGGGGACAGGCCGACAATCTGCGGGTCGGAGGCGATCTGTTGCCGCAGCTCGGCTGAGAGATGAAAGGTTGCGAACAGATTGTGGTCGTCCTGGTAACCGCTCCGGGAAACGACCAGGTGCCCCCGATACTGTTCCGTGGCCGAAGCGAGCATATCCTGAATCATCCCCGAAAAAACCCCAAGGGCCAGGATCAGCAAAGAGACGGAGACCACCATCGCCGACAGGGTCAGCAGGGTGCGGCGGCGGTTGCGCCAGAGATTGCGTAGGGCCAGGGTCAACATCATGGGCGACGGCTCTTGAGGTTGCGCAGGGAAAAGAAGCTGCGTTCCACCGGCACGTCAAAGGCCAGCTCCAGGTACTCCAGAACCGTCCGTTCGGCCGTTTTGTCCAGGGGTTGTACGGTCATACGCAGCGGAATGGGCCGCTCGCCGACCAAGCGTACTTTATCGAACCGGATGTCCCGCACCGGCACGAGATTCTCGTCGAAATAGCGCACCTGTTGCGGCACCCGGCGCTTTTTTTCAATTTGGTAGACGATTTTACCCCAGATCACCGCGGCGTTCGGTTTAGGAATCCCGACGATACGCCAGTAGCTGTCGGTTTCCTCCTCCAGGGAAAAGTCGTAATCCTCGTCGATGTGGGATTCCTTGACCAGGTCGTTGTTGGTAATGTGGCTGCCCATCCAGGCTCCGCCCATCATCGAGGTCGGTATCTTGATCACCCGGTCGACCTTGGGCAGGAAGTTCCAGACTTCGCGGTCGGCCTTCAGAGTGGCGACGCCTCTTTCCTTAACCGGTTCCAGAATTCGCACCAGAAAGTAGTCCCGGCCCAGCGACCAGCCGACCATCTCCAGGCGTCGTTGCCAGTGCTCGGCGTCGACCTGCATGAGCATGCGGGAGCGGGAAGAGCGGCCGGTATGCTGGTCTTCTACCTCGCGGATCAGGTTTCGCCAGTCGGTATCCGCCACGGCGACAACGGGTGATAGACTGATCAGCAGGCTTGCTAGCAGTAATACGGCGTATGCGCGGCGCGTCATCGGGTTCTCCTGTGGGGGTTGCCGGCAAGCGCTGGCGCGAGGCCAGCTGTGATCCTGCTTGACCGGAACAAGCCTGTGCATTACATTGTCTGATTATGAAAAAAACAACGATACCTTAGGAGTTTATCAATTTATGAGCAAGATTGAGCTGCCCGGCGAAAAAAGAAAGGGTCCGCTGACTCTGCGTAGCCGATCCCGCGCCACTTCCGTTAAGGAATTCAATGCCCTGTCTGCCGAAGAACGGTTGATCATGGTCCATGGTGCCCAGGGCCGGGCCAAATACGATCTGTTGCTCGATGCGACTGACGGCCAGCAATTGCTGCAGCTCTTGCCGCCCCAGGACCTTTATCTTCTGGTCAAAGAATTGGGTCACGAAGATTCAAAAGACCTTCTCGCCATGGCTAGTCCCAACCAGATAGTGGTCTGTGTCGATCTTGATGGTTGGAAGGGCGACGAAATCTGTGGTGCTAAATCGCTGGATTGGCTTTTGGCCGCCATTGGAACGGACCCAGAAGAGCTGCTTCCGCGCCTGCACGGTTTCGACTTTGACCTGCTGGTGCTGATACTGCAACGCTCGATTACGGTCCTTAAGGGGCCGGAAGATTTGTGCGATGACGACCAGGAACCGGGGTCTGGAGTGATGCCCTATGAGTTCGAGTTTCTTGATGAGGAACAGGCCAAGCCCCTTTATGCCTTAGTAGGTGCGCTGTTTTGCCAGGATGAGATTTTTTGTCGGCGGCTGTTGGAAGCTTTACGTAGTGAGTTGCCCTCAGTTTTGGAAGAAGAGGTTTATCAACAACGGCGCAACCGGCTTCTGGACTATGGTTTCCCTGATCCTGTGGATGCCATGGCAGTCTATGCTCGTCTCGATGTCGAAGCTTTCGATCTGGCCGAATACTCTCGGCCGTCGACTTTGCCCGAGCCGGGACCGGTAGCGCCTGGCTTTGTTTTGACGCCGATGTCTTCACAGTATTTGCTGGCGGAGGTTTTGTCCGCAGGTATCGACGCCAGCAGTGTTTGGGACCTGAGCTTTCTCCTCAACCGGGTGATGGTTGCCGATGGTATCGATGTCGGCGACAGTGCCGCTGTGCAGGAGACCCTGGAAAAGGTGTACGGATGTCTCAATGTTGCCCTTGAGCAGCTCTGCGGCAGTGCGCTGGAGAAGGCCCGAGAAGTCTTCGACGGCACTTATCTGCTGGGCTTGTTTCGACTTGGGCATAATGTCACCTTGAGATTGCAAGAGGAGGCCCGTCGCCTCCTGGACTCCGATATCGGTGCTTATCTGGACGGTCCCTATGCAGCCCTGGTAATGGCCTTGCAAGGGCGGATGCCCTGTTATTGCATAGCCTTTGATGGTGATTCCCGTGCCGGTGAACTGCCCTTTTCTACTCTGCGGCAGGTGGAAGCGACACGGCAGCGGTTGGCCGAAGTGGAAGTGCAACGGCGTTTGTTTGAAGAGCGTTTTGACTTTGAATTGCCACATCGACAAGAGCTGGAGGTGAATGGCGTTGTCGCTGATGATGCCGAGCAGTTGACTCTTTCGGATTTCTTTCTCACCGCGCTGGCCAATCGAGTGTTAGGCCGCGACTTCGTGCCGGCGCCGATCTCCCCATCGGAGCTGCCGGTGTTGCATCGGCTGATTGCCGAAAATGGTCGTCTATCCGAAGCGTTGCGCCAGCAGACCCTGTCTTGGTTGGAATCTCTGGAACCGGGAGCTGGAAGCTTTGGCGATTTTTGTTTTAGTATTTGGGAAGAAGAGTTCTGCGCCCTTGACGCCACAGCCTTGGACCCGCGTTATATCGGGGGATTGTTGGTGAAATAACGGCTTACTATTAAATACAAACATAGTGTTAATAATACCCCTGAACATGAAAAAAACTAGCCGTTCGCTTGATTTCCCTTTAAACCTATGTTAATAGGTTTAAATTAAGCGGCGATGGTGTCTACGGCTGGCGGCAACAATGGGTTGCCTGAGCGGTCGTTGAAATTCCTGCTGGCTTATCTTTTTGAAGTTGCCGCAGGGCAACGGTACGTTTGGTCAAGTTGCGAAACAAAGGAGTAGAGAGATGGCGGAAGGTGTAGTGAAGTGGTTTAATGATGCCAAGGGGTTCGGGTTTATCGAGCAGGAGGGTGGTCCCGATGTGTTTGTACATTTTTCGGTCATTCAGAGCGAAGGATTTAAATCGCTGGCCGAAGGCGAGCGGGTGAGCTTTGATATTACCGAAGGACAGAAAGGTCCCCAGGCAGCCAATGTAACGAAGGTTTAAGCCTGACCTGTTAACCATTTAGTTTCAAGGCTCCACGGTATTTACCGTGGAGCCTTTTTTGTTGGTGTTGCCGAAAGTCCGCCCTACTGCGTTACGGAGTTTTTTCAGGACCTCGACATACTAAAAGTATGCCTTCACCCCTGAAAAAACACCAAGCCTTGTAGGACGAAATTTTTGCTTAGCCATTCTTGTAAGCTTTTGCGGGTCCATCTTTTTTAGTTTGCGGGTCAGACGAGGCAATATTCAGTCAAGAGCGAGCAGACGGCAGGCGCCGGTCAGGCACTACGTCGCAGGGCCACAACGGTTTCAAGGTGGACGGTCTGGGGAAACATGTCCACGGGCTGCAGGTCGGTAACGGTGTAGCCTTTGGTTAGCAGCAGATCAAGATCGCGGGCCAAGGTCGTAGGGTTGCAGGAAACATAAATGATGGTGGCGGGTGCTAAGCCGGCAAGGGCTTCGAGAACTTCCGCTTGGCAGCCGCTGCGGGGGGGATTAACCACTGCAGCATCGATGCTGCCCGGGGCCAGGTCGTGGATCAATTCG
>JAIOSZ010000094.1 GCA_021107335.1 Desulfuromonadaceae bacterium
CAAAAAGTAGGCAAAAAATGGCTGCCACTGCGTGGAGCATGCTGTCGCGCAGGTAAGGAGAAGGCTAACTTCCCTAGAGCCATTACACAACGCTAGTAATTTCTTTGCGCGGCCCTTCTTCTGACAGTTGGTTGCTAAAATGATCGGTCCGGATCTCTTTCTGGCAGTGATGGAAGGGGCTGTTTGGTTTAAAAACCAATAACGCATATGCAACACCGCTACGACAACCTCGGCCGATGGCTGCTTGCAAGTTATTCCCGGGACCGGCGAAGTTGATCTAAGGTTTGCAGCTTTCAGCCAGCCTCAGACAAAAAAACAAGACCGGCGGGTCGCGTCCCGCCAGCCGCCTTCCTTTTTCTCCAAGTGGCAACAAAAAGGAAGCAAAAAGTGCCTTGCCACTGCGTGGAGCATGCTGTCACGCAGGTAAGGAGAAGGCTAACAACCCTAGAACCATCCTACAGCGTCAGAGGTTTCTTTGCGCAGCCCCTCTTCCGAAAGATGTTCGCTAAAACTCTCGGTCCGCTTCTCTTCCCAACAGTGATCGAAGGGGCTGTTGGTTTTAAAACCCATAACGCATATGCAACCCAACCATTACACCCCAGGATTATCCTTCAACCACTCCATATACCGCTCCACGCCCTGCTCAACCGTGTGAAACTCACCTTCATAGCCCGCCGCCCGCAAACGACTCAGATCGGCCTCTGTGAAGCTCTGATAGCGACCTTTCAATTTATCCGGGAAGGGGACGTAGATCAACTCGCCCTTATCGTGGGCCTTGAGCACCCCTTTGGCCACATCGTTGAAGCTCTGGCTACGTCCGGTGCCGACATTAAAGATACCGGAGACACTTGAATGATCGAGGAACCAGAGGTTCACATCCACTACGTCGCCGACATAGACAAAATCTCGGCGCTGCTCGCCGTCACCGTAACCATCGCAACCTGCGAAGAGCTTCACCTTACCTTCGGCGCGCAACTGGTTGTTGAGATGAAAGGCGACGCTGGCCATGCTGCCCTTGTGCTGCTCGCGAGGACCGTAAACGTTGAAGTAACGAAAACCGGCGATCTGACTTTTGGCGCTAGGCATAATCCGCCGCACGTACTGATCGAAGAGCACCTTGGAATAGCCATAAACATTGAGGGGCCGTTCGTACTGGGGATCTTCATTGAATACCGTGCCGCCGCCGTAAGTGGCAGCGCTGGACGCATAGATAAAGGGGATGGAGCGCTCCAAGCACCAGTGCAGTAATACCTTGGAGTAGCTGAAGTTGTTTTCCATCATGTAGCGACCGTCCCACTCGGTGGTGGTGGAACAGGCCCCCTGATGCAACACCGCTTCGATGGCGCCGCCGAAGTCGTCGCCGGCTTTAAGCCGGGTTAAAAACTCTCCCTTGTCCATGTAATCGGCCAATTGAGCGTCGGCAATGTTGGCAAACTTGGTGCCGTCGGTCAGATCGTCCACCACCAGGATGTCGGTCCGCCCCCGTGCGTTGAGAGCCTGAAGGATATTGCTGCCGATAAAGCCGGCGCCGCCGGTAACGATGATCATCTGTGGAATCCTCTCTATATCTTCTTGCAGTTAAGTTGCAAAATCAGTCGGCTGTCGATAGTTCGGCCTGAAAACGGGCCATTTCAGCCAGAACCTGCTCTGCCGGTCCGGTCAACACGCGGGCGTCGGGCAGGGAGCGAAGAAAGATGCGTCCGTAGCCCTTTTTGACCACCCGGCTATCGAGAATCAAAACCACCCCCCGGTCGTTGCGGTGGCGAATCAGGCGGCCGAAGCCCTGCTTAAACTTGATTGCCGCCTGGGGCACCGTGTAGCTCATAAAGGGATCGCCACCGGCCTTCTCAATGGCTTCGGCCCGCGCTTCGAGCACCGGTTCGGTAGGCACCTTAAAGGGCAGCCGGGTAATGATGACCTGCTCCAGGGAACGGCCCGGCACATCGACCCCTTCCCAGAAGGAATCGGTGCCGAACAGCACGCTGGTGGCATCTCCGGCAAAGGTCTTTAGCAGCCGGTGGCGGTTTTCCTCCCCCTGACGCAGGCAGCGATAACCGCGAGCCTGAAGCACCGGGGACAGTTCGCCATGGACTCGGCGCAACAGGGAATAGGCGGTAAACAACACGAAGGAGCGACCGTCGGCGGAAACTATAGCCCGTTCGCTGAGATCCCGCACCATTTCGCCGTAGCCGCCCCGGCCCGGCTCGGGCACATCGGTGGGCACCACCACCAGAGCCTGGCTGGCAAAATCGAAGGGCGACTGTAGCAGCAATTCACTAATCCGGGTTGGCTCGGCCCGGTCGATACCGACCCGTTCCTTGAAATAGCGGAAGGAGTCAGCAACGGCTAAAGTGGCACTGGTCATAACCACGGACCGGAACCGGTCGTAGAGAGCCAGCTTAAGGCGCTCGGCGACGGCCAACGGCGCGGTGCAAAGGCGCGTGACAACGCTCTGACCGCGACCGACACGCCCCAGCTTGACCTCGAACCAACCGCAAGTTGAATCGTCCGTGGCAATAAAACAACTCAAGTCAGTAGCGATGCCGCCGAGACGACCGACCACACCCCGCAGGTCAGTGAGGGGAGACGTCAGCTTCTCGGCCACCAGCTCGGGCAGCTCTTCACATTCTTTGAGCAACCCAGCCAAGGCCTTGGCCAAGTCTTCGGTCTGCCGGCTCAACTGCCGAACCCGCTCGACAACCGAAATCCAGAAATCACTGCCGGTCAGTTTCGGCACCAGGCGCTGCTTCAGGTCTTCCCGCTCGCTGATGTCTTGCTGCAGGTGATCGGCCAGCTCGCGGCCGATATCCTCCAGATCCGCCACCGCCCGGTCGAAGAGCTGCTGACGATCGACAAATAGAGCCTCGACCCGCTCATGCAGCCGCCGGTAGAGGGCGTCCTCGCTGTCCGGCAACTCTATGGACAGTTTAGCCAAGAAGCGGGGCAACAGACCTCGTTCGGCCTTGCGCGGATGGCGCAGGCGATTGAGTACCCGGGCGAAGGCGAAACGGGTCACCTGGGTAGAGAAGTAGCGGGTGGCGACGTCCTCAAGATGATGGGCCTCATCGAGTATCACCCGATCAAAGGGGGGCAGAACCGCGGTGCCCGTATAGTTATCGGTCTGCAGGCGCAGAGCCAGGTCAGACAAGAGCAGGGCGTGATTGACCACCAGCAGATCGGCCTGAGACGCCAGACGGCGGGCCTTGTGAAAGAAACAGTCGCCATAGTAAGCACAGCGAACCCGGGCACACTGATCGGGTTCGCAACAGACCTCTTCCCACACCTGGCTACGGGGGACGAAGGACAACTCCTCTTTGGAACCGTCGCTGGTCTGTTCGGCCCAAGCGAGGAGGCTGTTGAACTCCGCGGTCATTTCACTGTCAAACAGCCCCGGCTCGAGGTGGGCCGTTTCGGTGCGGCGGCGGCACAGATAGTTGCTGCGCCCTTTGACCAGCACGGCCCGAAAGCGCAATCCTGCCGCTCGTTGCAAAAAGGGCAGGTCCTTACGAATCAACTGTTCCTGCAGGTTGATGGTGTTGGTCGAGACTACCACCCGCTCCTCGTTAGCCAGAGCCCAGAGCAGGGCCGGCACCAGGTAAGCCAGGCTCTTGCCGGTGCCGGTACCGGCTTCGATGGTGGTCAGTTGACCACGATTGAAGGCCTCGCCGACAGCGAAGGCCATGCGCAACTGTTCGGGGCGCTCTTCATAGCCAGGCAGGCTGGTGGCCACCACGCCGTCGGGGCCGAGCAGTTCGCCGATGCGTTGTGGATCGACGTGCTGCTCCAGTCGCGGCGCAAAGGGCTCCACGACCTTATACACAGTTTCCACAGAGTTATCCACAATGTAGAAAGCGACCCCGAGAGAGCCCAGCCGAGAAGCAATCTCTACATCGGCGGATGAAGGCTGCAACTGGCCGCCGGGATGGTTATGAATGACCACATCACCGAAGCGGCAGGCTTGTAGAACAGCGGGGACCGCCTCGGCATTGCCCCGAGCCAGCACCTCGACCTCGACCAGGCACAATTCGCTGTCGGTGTGGCCGAGAAAAAAGACCTCGTTGCCATTGGCGGCTCCAATGGCCCGACGCATCTGTTCGGCGGCTTGGGGGTGAATAACCTGATCCATTAAATATCCGTTCCTCTACGCGAAAGGCGTCATTATAGGGAATCGGTGAGCAAAAGAAAAGCACCTCAAGGCAAAGGCCTGACGCAACAGGCGATTGACAGACTGGGGAGAAATGATAACTTGATTAACAGGAAAAGATGTTTGATGTTCGATCTGCCTCAAGGAGGATTTTATGCTGAAAAAACTGCTGGCCACCCCGGATGATCTCGCCCTGCTAATCCTGCGGCTGGTACTGGGCGGAGTCTTTTTCATCCATGGCGCACAAAAGGCCCTCGGCTGGTTCGGCGGCCACGGCCTGCCAGGAACTCTTGATGCCTTTACCCAAGGAATGGGCCTGCCACTGCTGGTCGCGGTGCTGATAGTGGCTGCCGAATTTCTCGGCCCCATCGGCCTGATCGTCGGTTTTCTAACCCGCCCCGCCGCCGCCGGTATCTTTGCGGTGATGGTTGGTGCTATCGGCCTGGTGCATTTAAAACACGGCTTTTTCATGAACTGGTTTGACAAACAGGCAGGCGAGGGGTATGGATATCACCTGTTGGCCATCGGCATCTCCCGGGCCTTGGTGGTTGGCGGCGGGGGAAAGGCCTCCATCGACCGTTTGCTGTCCCGCGAATAGCTAGTTTTCGTTCGAAAACGATTCTTTTGAACCAGGCGATCCATGGCCTGCACCTCAACGAGATAAGAACCCCGTGACCGCTTTCGGTTTCACGGGGTTCTTGCGTTCATATAAAACTCACCCTGCTTGACGAATCAGCGCTCACGACCTACTATCGTGACTGTCTCTGAATGTCACCTGTTGCGATCACGAGGTAACCATGTACAGCCCCGCCGTTATTGAACACTTTACCAATCCACACAACATCGGTTACATCGATGATGCCACCGTGGCCGTGCAATATGGCGAGCCCTCCTGTGGCGATTTCCTGCTGGTTTTTCTCAAAATTGACGACGATATTATCAGCGAGATGAAATATAAGGTGTTGGGCTGCGCTGCGGCGATCGCCACCGCCTCCATGACCAGCGTCATGGCCACCGGCCGCTCCGTTAGCGAAGCCCTTGAGCTGACCGAACCTGAAATCGTCGAAGCCTTGGGAGGACTTCCTCCCGACAAGGTGCACTGCTCTAACCTGGCCGTGGGGGCTCTGAAGGCAGCGCTGAGGGTTTATCTCAGCCGGCAGGAGCAGGCGGCGGAATGAAACTCCTGATTTCTGAGCTCCAACGGAGCCGACGGAGTTCAGAAACACTACTTCTTTAGAATCCTTATTAAACCGGCGGTTCGCGGCCCGCCAGCCGCCCTACTTTTTGTCCAAGCCAACAAAAAGTAGGCAAAAAATGGCTGCCACTGCGTGGAGCATGCTGTCACGTAGGATGGGAGAAGGCTAACTACCTTAGAGCCATTCCACAACGACAGCGATTTCTTTGCGCGGCCCTTCTTCCGACAGATAGTTGCTAAAACGATCGATACAAGTCTCTTCCTAACAGTGATCGAAGGGGCTGTTGGGTTTAAAACCAGCAACGCATATGCAACACCCCTACGACTCCCTCCACCGACCCGCTGCCTGCACGCTGTCCCAATGTCAGAGGAGCCGCCAACGAGGCAGCTCTCTTCAATGCCGTAATATTGGGACGTCGACTTGAAAACCTGCGCGACAGAAGTCTGGCGACAGCCAATCCGTCCTTTCTTTGGTTACTTTTCTTTAGACTAGTAAAGAAAGTAACCCGGCTGCCGGCCGGGACCGGCGAAGTCAAAAGGTTGGGAAAAATGCTCCTAAGATCACAGGATTATCGGGATGTTTCCTGAAGTTGCCGGGAAATCGCCTCGGTAAAGTTCTGCGGTTCGATGCCGAATTCCTCTATCCACGATTGCGGATCGCAGACATTTCCGGCCAGCAGCATAGTTAGCTGATCACTGGTCAAAGGAAACCCGGGCAAGTTTTGCAGGCAGAAGACCAACGGCTTGACCAAAAACAGGGGAGAGTGAACCTTGCACACTCGAGATCGGCCCAAGGCTCTGCCAATGTGATCGAGAAATTCGTTAAAAGTTAAACTGTCCCGCCCGCAAACCGGATAGATCTGACCTTCGCTGGCCGGCTCCCGCAGGGCCGCAACGAATCCGGCGGCAACATCTTCCACCGCGACCGGCGCCATGCGATAGCGACCATCACCGACCACAGGAACCACCGGCAGCCGCCGAATCATCTCCGCCAAACGATTGCAGAAATCGTCTTCGATACCATAGATGATCGAGGGGCGAAAGATGGTCCAGCGTAAAGCGCTGCCCCGCAGAAGCTGTTCCGCCTGCCATTTGCTGCGGTAGTAACCGGTCGCGGCAGCCTCTGTGACACCATTGGCGCTCATGTGGATAAAACGTTCCACCCCTTGGGCCTCGGCGGCAGCCACCATATGGGCCGTGCTTTGCCGATGCAGACGATCAAAGGCCACCCCGCGAGCAGGAAGTTCGCGAATAATACCCACCAGATGAATCACCGCCTGGCAACCCCGCAGAGCTTCGTTCAGGGAGGCCGGATCGGTCACGTCGCCTAAGCGTACTGTCAGCTCTGCCCCGCCTGGCAACTTATCCTCGGAGCCGGGCCGTACCAGACAGACGGGATGGTGTTCGGCGGCCAGCAACTGCCGAACCACCTCGCGACCGACAAATCCGGTGCCACCGCTGACAAAAACCTTCATCACAAGCTTCCTTTGGCTCTGATCGCTTCGTAAGCCTCCCAGATGGGTGTAACTACGCCATCAGCCCTTGATCACCGCCAGCGGCCGCAACCGCGCCACGATGCGACCGATACCGGCCTGCTGCACCACGCCCACCACCTCGGTCACGTCCTTATAGGCTTCACTGATTTCTTCCGCCACCGTGGTTCGTCCGGCAGCCCGCAGCAGAATTCCCTTATCAGCCATTTCCCCGATAATATTGCGGCCCCGAGCGACTTTCTTGGCCGCCTGTCGGGACAGAACCCGGCCGGCCCCATGACAGATGGAGCCGAAG
>JAIOSZ010000099.1 GCA_021107335.1 Desulfuromonadaceae bacterium
GCGCCGGTGCCGGTACCACCACCCAGACCTGCAGCGATAAAGACCATATCTGCACCGTCTAGGGTTTCGGCCAGCCGAACCCGGTCTTCGAGGGCCGCCTCACGGCCCATCTCTGGGTTGGCTCCGGCCCCGAGGCCCTTGGTCAACTTGGCACCGAGCTGCAGCTTCAGAGGCGCTTTGCTGTTACGCAACGCCTGAGCATCGGTATTGGCGCAGATAAAATCCACTCCATCCAACTCTGACATAATCATGGTGTTGACCGCATTGCCGCCACCACCACCGACACCGATTACCTTAATACGGGCTGTCTGATCGATACTTTCGTCAAATTCAAACATGGACTCCCTCCCTTTCTGCGAACGCTGAAGGTTTCTCCGTAACCTTCAGCATCGGTTTACGTTCCGAACTAGTTTTCATCCGGAAACGGCCCTTTCCCCCAATCTCATCGTCAATCCGCACACTTGCTTGTGCGGCGTAAACAGCTACGCCTCCGCGCAAGCGCTCGATTTCCTTGACCTTGGGGAAAATTTCTCGTTTCCCATATAAAAACAGCACTGTGTCCATCCAAAGTTCCCGGATGGACACGAACTTGGCTCTTATTAGAAAAATTCGTGCAACCATTCCTTCATACGCCGCACTACTTTATCGAACACATTCTCTTGGCCGATCATAAACTTGTGGGCCTTGAGGTTACGGCTTCCGTACTTGACCAGACCAACCCCGGTGGCAAAGATAGGCGAATTGACCACGTCGGTTAAGCCACCGATATCCTGGGGCAGTCCGCGCCGCACCGGCAGGTTGAAAATCTGCTCAGCCATTTCAGGCATACCGGGCAGGATTGAAGTGCCACCGGTAATCACCACCCCCGAGGCGATGAAGTCCTCGTAGCCGCTGCGAATGATCTCCCGATTAACCAGGGTGAAAATCTCTTCCACCCGCGGCTCAAGAATTTCGGCCAATAGCTGACGTGACAGCACCCGCGGCTCGCGACCGCCCACCGAAGGGACCTCAATACTTTCGTCTTTGCCGACCATGGAGGTCAAGCAGCAACCGTACTGTTTTTTAATCTTTTCGGCTTCGGCCATGGGGGTACGCAGGCCGACAGCGATATCGTTGGTCAGGTGATTGCCCCCTAGAGACAGTACCGAGGTATGCTTGATAGCGCCGTCGAGATAGATGGCGATATCGGTAGTACCGCCGCCAATGTCGACCATGGCCACCCCAAGTTCTTTTTCGTCGGCAGACAGCACCGCATAGGACGAGGCCAGTTGTTCAAGGACGATATCGCCCACATTGACGCCGGCCCGGTTGCAACTCTTGACGATATTCTGCGCACTGGCTACCGCGCCGGTGACGATATGAACCTTGGCTTCAAGGCGTACACCGCTCATACCGAGAGGCTCCTTGATACCGTCCTGATCGTCGATGATGAATTCCTGGGGCAGCACATGGATGACTTCCCGATCCATGGGGATGGCCAAGGCCTTGGCGGCATCAATAACCCGGGCGATATCTTCCTGGGTCACCTCGCGGTTTTTAATCGCGATCACCCCTTGGGAATTGAAGCCCTTGATATGACCGCCGGCGATACCGGCAAAGACTGACTTGATTTCGCAGCCCGCCATCAGCTCCGCCTCTTGCAGAGCCTTCTGAATCGACTCGACGGTGCTTTCGATATTGATCACCACCCCTTTACGCAGCCCGCGGGAGGGGCTGGTACCGATGCCGACAATATCAAGCCCTTCGTCGGTCAGGTTACCGACGATCGCACAGATCTTTGTCGTGCCGATATCGAGCTCGACGATCAGGTTCTCCTTGTGATTGCTCATTGGTCTGCCTTCCCCCTTGGTAAACTAGCCCCGGCCGCGATTGCGATGGCTCTCGAGCTTGACAATAACGCGTTCGACGACGTTGAGATCAATATAATCGATGGCAGCCAGCCGAGGCTTTAGCTCCCTATAGATACGTTCAAGGCGATCGAGCTTGGTACGATAGCCGTTCTGACCAAAACGCACCGGCACCCCGCCACGGTAGGTATAGAGGGTGATCCCCTCCTGCAGGGTCACCCGCAGTTCCGATACCTGATCAAGACTGAACACCTTACGCTGTGCAAGCTCTGTCAGCAGTCCCAGCGCCCCCAGCAGTAGCTCGCGAGCCTGCTCCGGTTGGTCCAGCAGCAACTGACGGTCGATACCGGATATCAGAGGGTAATCGAGACGGTCGCCAGCATCAAGCATTTTAAAGATTTCCCCCGAAACATCAACATAATAGAGGGTGCCGAGCCTGATGATGGCCTGCGGCTCTCGCTCTTCGATGCAAATTGTCACCTCGTTGGGGAAAACCCGCTCCACGCGAGCACTGGCCACCCAGGGATTTTTTTCGATCTTGCGGCCGATCATGTCGAGGTCGAGATCGAAAATATTGCTGCCCTGTTCGATGTCCGACAGAGCCAATACCTCGTCCGACAACAAACGCAGATTATTCTCAACCCGCATCGTTGTTACCTCGAAGTATCCGGAACCCAGCAATAGCCTTCCACCCACCACCGCGCCAAACAGAAGAAAGGTCACAAGGCCGCAGAAGACCGTGACCCTGAGCAAACGGGCCAGCAACTGTTTCCAGGGCAATGGCTGCTTCTGTTTTTTCCGGCGGTTTCGGCGAACCGATTTGGTTTGTTTGAGGCTACGCACTCGATCCCCTATTTATTGATGCCTACGCAAAAAAACATTGAGTGGCTAAGCCATCACTTATTTATTCCGGCTCCAGCCAGAATACGCTCGACCAACTGGTCGAAAGAGATGCCAGCGGCAGCTGCCGCCTTGGGCAACAAGCTGGTCTCGGTCATGCCCGGAATCGTATTGGCTTCCAGGCAAAAGAATTCTTCGTCGCGAATCATAAAATCGATGCGGGCCGCACCGGAACAGCCGAGGATATGAAATACCTCTACTGCGGCTCGCTGCAGGTCGGCATAAAGCTTTTCTTCCAAAGGTGCCGGCAACAGGTATTCGGTACGACCAGCGGTATATTTGGCCTGATAGTCATAAAATCCGCCCTCAGGCACCACTTCAATAATAGGCAGCGCCTCGCCGTCAAGCACACCGACCGTGACCTCGCGCCCGGCGATGAACTGTTCGACAAGCACCAAATCGTCGTGACGCAGGGCTTCTTCC